>DASUSF010000177.1:0-4350 GCA_036375275.1 Geminicoccaceae bacterium
ATCCGTCCAGCCTCCGACGCCAACGTGCGGTGCTCCCTGCGGCAACCGCGGAGAGGACCCTGAGGCCCGGCACGCATCAACCAGACCCACGGCACGCTTGACAGGGACGATTAGAGAACGTCCAGGGAAACGACCCCTTGGGGAACCTGGATCGTCCGCACCTCCGCGTCCCTGCCGAGCGGATGCGGCTCGTCCGGGTAGCGGACGGCGGTGGCCGATGCGGGGTCCGGCCCGCGGTTCCGCTGTCGGCAGCCGGACCGTATCGCCCATAGCTGGATGGCGTCCCGTCACCGGGGCCTTGCGAGCCGGCCGAGCCCCTCGAGCTTCCGGTCCGAGAGGTAGCCGTAGCGGTTGACCCAGAGCCGGCCGCCGCTGGCCTCGTGGGCGATCCGCGCGCGCTCTGGACGTCGTCCACCGGGCCGTACGCGTGGCTGATCGCGAACAACAGCGCGTCGAGCGCGTACGCCGGGTACTCCGGCCCCGGGCCGCCGAACTGGACCCGGTACCGGGCGGGATCGCGGCCATGACCTGGAGGTAGACCTCGAGCCAGTGGGCCCGGGCGGAGCGGACGAAGTCGCCGACCACGCGACCCTCGCGCCGGGTCGGGTCGGTCGGCGCCGCCGGCCGGTAGCGGAGCCCCGTGTAAAGCACCGGGTCCGGAACGAAAGCTCGGCGCGGTGACCACCCGGACGGCGCGCCGACCGTCCCAGAGCGCCCGGTCGAGCAGCCGGACCTCGTCCGGGCCGGCCGGCGCCATCACGTAGGGCGAGGTCGAGACCGCCGTCACGCCCACCGCCTGCAGGCGGTCGAGAACCGCCTCGACGCCCTCGACCTGCAGCCACTCCGGGAGCACCGTGACCCCGAGCCCGGGCTTCAGCATGAGCGGCCGCCGGGTGGCGCCGGTGGCTCCTGCAGCCAGTTGTCCTCCATCCGGACCTGCCAGTGGTGGCTCTCCGCCGGGCGGACCGCGCGCGCCCACTGCTGGAGCAGGCGCTTGTCGGCGACCCGCGCCGCCATGCGGAGCCGGATCAGGTCGGGGTTCCAGCCCGCCCGGATCCGCTGCCGGAGCGCGTCGCGCACGCCGGCCGCGCGCGGGTCGAGGGCGAGGTCGTCCTGTTCGTCCGGATCGTCCCGGAGGTCGAACAGCTGCGGCCGGTGGCCGGCGTACTCGACCAGCTTCCAGCGCTCGGTCCGGATCATCCGCTGCTGGACCGGCTCGTCCGGCGTCCAGCGGGCCATGCCGTCGGTGCAGTACTCGCTGAAGGTCTCGGACAGCCAGGGCGCATCGCCGTCCCGGGCGACCCCGAGGAAGCTCCGCCCGGTGGCGTTCGGCAGCGGCGGCGCGCCGAGGGCGTCGAGCACGGTCGCGGCGAGGTCGATCAGGTTCACGACCTGGTCCCGCCGCTCGCCCGCCGGCAGCACCCCGGGCCAGGCGAGGGTCAGCGGGACCGCGACCGACTGGTCGTAGAAGGTCTGCTTCCACCAGAGGCCGCGCTCGCCGAGCTGGTCGCCATGGTCGGAGACGTAGACCACCAGGGTGTCGTTCGCGAGGCCGCGCTGCTCGAGCCGGTCGAGGATCCGCCCGATCATCCGGTCCATCGACGCGACCAGGCCGTAGTAGGCGGTCCGGGCGCGGATCACCGCCTCGTCCGGGACCTCGAGGGTGTCGGTGAACGCCCGCCATTCCCGGAGCCACGGGTGCTCGCTGTTGCCGCCCGGGCGCGGCAGCCGCGGCGGCCCGACCCGGCCCGCGAAGCGGGCATAGTCGGCGGCGCTGCAGACATAGGGCTGGTGCGGCAGGATCAGGCCGACCGTCATCGCGAACGGCCGCCCGGCCGTCGCGAGATCGTCGAGCTTCGCGAGCGCCGCCTCGCTCACCTCCCGGTCCTTGACCTCGTAGGAGGACTGGCCCGGACCCGACTTCATGACCGAGACCCGGAACGGGTCGTTGGTGCGCTCCAGCACGCCGAGCGAATGGGCGTAGCCGCCGATCCAGTTGGTGCTGTGCTCGCCGACCAGGCGCTCGGCGTAGCCGTGCATCTGGTCCGGCCCGATCGCGTGGAGGCGGCCGACCAGGACCGGGGCGTAGCCGGCTGCACCCAGGCTGTGGGCGTGGGTCGCAAGGTCGGAAGCCAGCGCGTCGGAGTTGGTCCAGCAGCCGATCTCGTGGCTGTAGCGCCCGGTCAGCATGGCCATCCGCGCCGGCGTGCAGAGCGGTGCCGGGGTGTACGCGTTCTCGAAGGTCACCCCGCGCGCGGCCAGCCGATCGAGGTTCGGGGTCGGCGCGAGCCGGTCGCCATACGCGCCCATCACGCCCCGCGCGTGCTGGTCGGACAGGATCAGCAGAAGGTTCGGCCGTTCCGCCATGTCGCCTCCGGAAAGACCGGCCGAGCAAAGCAGATCGCGCCTGGCCGCGGAAGCGCCGCCGGATCTATGGCGTTCCGGCTCGACGGGCGCCCCGTCCGCTTCGGGAGCGGCGGCCGGCGGCCGGCTGCGGCTTGCCCCGGCGTCGGCGAGGCGCCAGTGTCCTCGGCCGGAAGGGCGGACGTCATGCGACTGATCGATCTGGTCGAGGCCTCGGCGGCGGTCGGCGGGACCCGGAGCCGTCTCGCCAAGGCGACGACGCTCGCCGACGTGCTGGCGCGCGCCGGTCCGGAGGAGGTCGGGATCGCGGTCGCCTTCCTCTCCGGCGAGCCGCGCCAGGGCCGGATCGGGGTCGGCTACGCCACCTTGCGCGAGGCGCGGGGCGGGCCGGCCGCGGCGACGCCGGAGCTGACGCTCGCCGAGGTCGATGCCGCGCTCGCCGAGCTGATGGCGGTGAAGGGCAAGGGCGCGGGCGTCGAGCGGCTCCGCCGGCTGCGCGCCCTGTTCGCCCGCGCGCTGCCGGCCGAGCAGGACTTCCTCGCCCGGCTCCTGCTCGGCGAGCTTCGCCAGGGCGCGCTCGAGGGCCTGATGGTGGAAGGCATCGCCCGGGCCGCCGGTCTGCCCGCCGCCGACGTCCGGCGGGCGGCGATGCTGAGCGGCGACCTCGCCCGGGTCGCCGAAGCCGCGCTCGGCGACGGCGCCGCCGGCCTGGAGCGGTTCCGGATCGAGCTGTTCCGGCCGCTCCAGCCGATGCTCGCCCAGCCGGCCGAGGATGCCGACGACGCCCTCGCCCGGCTCGGCGCGGCGGCCTTCGAGTGGAAGCTCGACGGCGCCCGGGTCCAGGTCCACAAGTCCGGGGGCGAGGTCCGGGTGTTCACGCGGCAGCTCAACGAGGTGACCGGAGCCGTGCCGGAGGTGGTGGAAGCCGCGCAGGCGCTCCCCGGCGACGATCTGGTGCTCGACGGCGAGACCATAGCGCTCCGCCCGGACGGCCGGCCGCACCCGTTCCAGATCACCATGCGGCGGTTCGGCCGCCGCCTCGACGTCGACGCGCTCCGGCGCGACCTGCCGCTCGACGTCTTCTTCTTCGACCTGCTCGCGGCCGGCGGCGAGGCGCTGATCGACCGGCCGCTCGCCGAGCGTGCGCGCACGCTGGTCGACCTCGTGCCGGAGCGCTACCGCATCCCGAGCGTCACCACCGGCGAGAGCGACGTCGCGGCGGCGTTCGTCGCGGACGCCATCGCGCGCGGTCACGAAGGCGCCATGGCCAAGGCGCTGGACGCGCCCTACGAGGCCGGCGGGCGCGGCGGCGGCTGGCTCAAGGTCAAGCAGGCGCACACCCTCGACCTCGTGGTGCTGGCGGCAGAATGGGGCAGCGGGCGGCGGAGCGGCTTCCTCTCCAACCTGCATCTCGGCGCCCGCGACCCCGCGAACGGCGGCTTCGTCATGCTCGGCAAGACCTTCAAGGGCCTGACCGACAAGGCGCTCGCCTGGCAGACCGAGCGGTTCCTCGCCCTCGAGATCGCCCGCGACCGCTACACCGTGTACGTCCGGCCCGAGCAGGTGGTCGAGATCGCGTTCAACGAGCTCCAGACCAGCCCGCACTACCCGGGCGGCCTCGCGCTCCGCTTCGCGCGGGTCAAGCGCTACCGGGACGACAAGGGTCCCGGCGACGCCGATACCATCGACACCGTCCGCCAGATCTTCGCCCGGCAGGGCGGCTCCAGCGCGGCCGAGACCTGAGATCGGGCACATGGTGTTCTGACTGATGCTGGTCCCCACCCTTCCCTCCGGTAGGCGTCATGGCGAGCCGGAGGGACGCCATCCAGAGGGTCGTTGAAAGGAAATCGATCTGGATGGCTTCGTCGCGCCGCTCCTCGCCATGACGGTCGGACGGAATCATCGTTCACGACTGTGCTTCGGTATGAGGTCGTTCGGCGGGCTCACACCGTCTTCGCGCCGTACTGGCAGAGGTCGCTGATGACG
>DASUSF010000178.1:0-10478 GCA_036375275.1 Geminicoccaceae bacterium
CTGCCGCCTTAACCACTTCTTCAACACGGCTGCCTAGTTTCCGGCTCGAGCTATGGGTCATACCGGCCAGACAGTCGAGCCGGTATGGAGCACGCCACCGAGCCGGTTCCGGCGCCGAACGCTGCCGCGACCCTGTCGCCGTCGTCGCATGCCATGGCTGCGGCGGCACTGGCGCTCGTCCGCCAGCTGGGAGCGGGGGCGTCTGGCCGTGCTCGGCGCCCTCGGCCTGTTCGCCTATCTGCTGATCCGCGTCGCCGAGCCCGGCTACGCGCTGCTCTGCGCCGGGCTGGAGCTTGAGGACGGCGCCGAGATCGTCCGCCGCCTCGAGGCTCAGAACATCCCCTATCGCCTCAGGGACAACGGCGCCACCATCCTCGTGCCGGCGGACAGCGCGCTCCGCATGCGGATGAGCCTCGCCGAGGAGGGACTGCCGCGCGGCGGCAGCGTCGGCTACCAGATCTTCGACGAGCTGAGCGCGTTCGGCACCACCAACTTCCTTGCCGACGTCAACCTCAAGCGCGCCCTCGAGGGCGAACTCGCCCGCACCATCGGCTCGATGGCCGACGTCGGCGCGGCGCGGGTCCATCTGGTCATGCCAATGCGCGAGCTATAGGCGCGAGGGGGTCGAGCCGAGCGCCTCGGTCACCCTGCGGATGCCGAGCGGCCGGCTGCTCTCCCGGCGTCAGGTGCTGGCGATCCGGCATCTCGTGGCGGCAGCGGTGCCGGGACTCGACACCGACCGGATCACGCTGGTCGACGATCGCGGCAACCTGCGTGCGCGGCGGCGCGGTCGACGAGGGGAGCCTCGTCGCGAGCGAGAGCGAGGAGTTCCGCCTGGCCTACGAGGCCGGCCTCAAGCGCACCATCGAGGAACTGCTGGCGCGCTCGCTCGGGCTCGACCGGGTGCGCGCCCAGGTTCACGCCGAGCTCGATTTCGACCGGGTCACGACGACCGAGGAGAGCTTCGATCCCGACGGCCGGGTCGTGCGCAGCACGCAGACCGTGGAGGAGGATCACGGGCGGCCGAGCGCGACCGGGACCAGAACGTCACCGTCGGCAACAACCTGCCGAACACGGCTGCTGCCGACGACGCCGGGCGGATCACGACCGAGAACACGATCCGCAGCGAGGAGGCGGTCAACTACGAGATCTCGCGCGTCGTGCGCAACCACACCCAGGTCGGCGGCCGGGTGCGGCGCCTCTCGGTCGCGGTGCTGATGGACGGGCGCATGGTGCCTGATGCCGCGGGCGAGCTGGTCTATGCCGAGCTTCAGCCGGCCGAGCTCGAGCAGATCGAGACCCTGGTCCGTTCCGCCGTCGGCTACGACGAGGCGCCGGGTGATGTGGTCGACGTCATCAACATGCCTTTCAACCTGCCGCCGCCCGTGGCGCTCGAGGAGCCGTGGCTCGACATCGACAAGCACGACGTCCTCCGCCTGATCGAGCTCCTCGTACTGGCCGCCTCGTCGGGCAGCCCGCCGCGGCCGTTACCATCGAGCAGAGGGGTGCGGCGCAAGGGCAGGCGCAGCCGGCGCTGCCCGCGCCCGACCACCTGGGCTCGCTCGGGGACCAGCGGATCGACCTCGACCGGGTCGACGGCAGCATTTCCTCGGATCTCGTCCGCCGCGCGCTGCAGGCGATAGACCAGTCTCCGGACGAGGTGGTGGGCATCCTGCGCACCTGGCTGCGCGAGTAGCTGCAACCCGCATGGCCGAGGATCGGATGGTTCAAAAGGATGACCGGAGCGGAGAAGGCGGCCGTCGTCCTCCTGGCGAGCGGGCCGGAGCAGGCGAGCAGGCTGTTCACCCGGCTCGATCTGGACGAGGTCAAGGAGATCGGGCAGGCGATGGCCTCGCTCGGCGTGGTGCCGGGCGAGAAGGTCGAGGCGACACTCAACGAGTTCGTCGAGTGGGTCGGCAGGAGCGGCGCCCTGATCGGCGGGTTCGAGAGCGTCGAGCGGCTGCTCGGCTCGTTCCTCGACACCACCAAGGGGATGTCGATCATGGACGAGATCCGCGGGCCGGCGGGGCGCACGGTCTGGGACAAGCTCGGCAACGTCAACGAGACCGTCCTCGCCTCCTACCTGAAGAACGAGTACCCGCAGACCATCGCCGTCATCAGGTCGAAGATCAAGCCGGAGACACCGATGAGCGGCGAGACGACGCGCATGGATCTGGACCCTCTCGAGGATCGTGGCGCCGGGGGCAACGACATCGTGCCCGGCGGCCATGGTGGACCGGCCGACGAGCCGGTGCTCGGCCGGGACGGGAGGGCCGGCAGCCTGGGCGCGATCTCGGAGATCCCGGTTCAGCTCTCGGCGGTGCTCGGCAAGGCGACGATGCCGGTCAGCCAGCTCCTGCGCCTCGGCCGCGGCGCCGTGGTCGAGCTCGACCGGCGTGTGGGCGAACCCATCGACATCCTGGTCAACAACCGGCTGGTCGCGCGTGGCGAGGTGGTCGTCGTGGACGACCGGCTCGGCGTGACGATGACCGAGATCATCCCTGAAATCGACCTTCACCGGCCGGCGGCGCCTGCAGGCGGAGCGGATCTTCATCCCGGTCGTGGCGGGCGCGGCCCGGCGACATCCCGCCGCTCGCCCGCCATTTCGCCGAGCGCTACGCCCGGCTCAACGGGATCCCGAGGCGGGAACTCGGGGCGACGGCTCTGCGGAAGCTCGTGGGGCATGGCTGGAAGGGCAACGTCCGCGAGCTCGAGAACTTCCTGCACCGGGCCGTGCTTCCGGCACAGGGCGACGAGATCGGGACGCAGGCCATCGTCCTTCAGGGCGGCGGTCACGGTTCGGAACGCGGCTCCGAAGGCGCGCCGGGTCCCGCCATCGGCCGGACCGTGGCCGAGGTCCAGCGCGACCTGATCCTCGACACGCTCCGGCACACCCTGGGCAACCGGACCCACGCCGCCACCATCCTCGGCATCTCGATCCGGACCCTCAGGAACAAGCTCCGGCAGTACGGCGAGGGCGGGGTGCGCATCCCGCCGCCGCCCGGATTCGCCGGCTACGCCGGATCGGCACGCTGACCCGGTGCATCGGATGATCGGCTCGCTCGACTTCGGCCCGTCGACTTGGCTCGGCCGCCTCGCGGTCACGCTACGTCAGGGCGACCTCGCGCTCGCTCTCGGCGTCATCGGATCCTGGTGGTCCTGATCCTGCCGACGGCGCGGCCAAGTTCGTGCGGGGCGACGCCATCGGGGTCTGATGATCACCTGCATCAACCTGATCGGCGGTCTGATCATCGGCGTCGGTCAGATGGTCGTCACCTTCGGCGACGCCGCCCGCAGCTACACGCTGCTCACGGTCCAGGACAACATTCAGCGTCCGGCCAACGTCTACGCGATCAGGCTCAAGGAGATCGAGGCCGGCCGCGGCGACCTCCGACCAGGCATGCTCCTGGTCATGGACCCGAAGGGCGAGCCGATCAGCCCGCCGGGCGAGGACACGAACGAGCCGACCTTCGGCCTGCCGGCCCGCTGGATCAACGAGAACCTGCGTGAGGAGGCGAGCTTCCGCGGCCTGACGGTGGTCGATCCGGCGACCGTCCTCGCCACCCCTCTGACCGAAATCATCAAGGACAACCTGGCCGAGCTCCTGAGCTACACCGAGACCCAGAAGCTGCTCGACGAGATCGCCGGCGACTATCAGAAGCTCCTCGACGATCTGGTGCCGAACCGGATCACGGTCGGCGGGATCCAGCGGGTGCTCCAGGCCCTGCCCGCTGAGCGCATCTCGCTCCGCGACCTTGCGCAGATCATGGAGGCGGTGAGCGAGGCGGTCGGCTGGACACAGAACCCGGTCGTGATCACCGAGCACGCCCGCTCGCGCCTCGCGCGCCAGATCAGCAACGCCCACACCTCCGAGGCGGGCTTCATCCCGATCGTGACCCTTTCGGCGGACTGGGAGCAGGCGTTCGGTGACGCCCTCGTCGGGCAGGGCGAGCAGCGCCAGCTGGCGATGGCCCCGTCCGAGCTGCAGCAGTTCATCGGTCGGCTGCGCGGAGCTGGTCGAGATCGCCCGCCGGCCGCGCCCGGAGCCCGAGCGGGCGGAGCAGCGTTTCGAGCTGCTCCTGACCGCCCGCGCGCGCGACGTCGGCCGTGATCACCTCGACCCGGCCCTTGCCGAGGACCCCGCGCGCGGCGATCTTGGCGATCGACACGGTCTTGCCGCCGCCAGGCGGACCGAGAAGGAGCAGGGGGGTCGGGCTCGCCGGCGGCAGGGGCGCGAACCGGAACATCTGCTGCAGCGCGCGGTCGAGGGCCACGGCGGGATCAACGTCGATGGCACCGGCCAGCGCCTGCTCGAGCCCGGTGACAAGCGCTGGCGCCAGGTCGTGATGTTCGGCGAGATCGATCAGCCAGGGCGGCGCGCCGGCCCTCTCCACCGGCGCCAACAGGTCGGCCAGATCGAGGTCGTCCTCGTCCATCGCCGCAGTGACCCGGACGCCGCCCTGCTTCAGATCCTGGGTCGTGACGATGATCGCGTCCTGGCCGAGCAGATCGCGGACCCTGGCCAGCGCCCAGCGCCCGGGCCGCATCCGGGGCGACGATCGTCTTGAGACGCACGCGCCTACCCCTCACCTGGCCGAGAGTCCGGATCCGCGCCTTCGCGTGGATCTCGTTCTGCGACAGGACGACGGTCGACGGCCGGAAGCGCTCGACGATCGAGCGCACGTAGGGCCGGATCGACGGCGTTGTCACGAGGACCGGCAGCTGACCGCGCATCGCGTGGTGCTCGAACACCTCCCGGGGCCGGGCTCGACCCGATCGTCCGTCTGGCCCTCGGTGCAGCAGACCGGCGGCTGGTCGTCGCGACCGACGAGCGGACCACGCTGACGGATGCCTACGCGCTGATCAAGGTCACTACCCGCGACTAGAGCCGTTTCCGATGAGATGGAACCACCTTCAAGTCGAGGCATACCCTTCGCTCATCGGAAGAAAGCTGCTCTATCTTAACGATGTAGAGCATCTTTATCCGCGTGGAACCGCTCAAGAAAGCGGTTCCACCTAAGCGGATGATGCTCTAGGCCAGGGGCCGGCTGATGATCGGCATCAATCTCGCCCGCGACCGGAGGGCGGGAGCGGACACCTGCAACGGCCTGTCGCAGGTCTGCGAACGGTTCCTCTACCTGCGCCCGGAGGCGCTGGGCGTCGTCCGTCGCGACCCTCGGGTGCCGGACGCGATCCGCCGCCAGACGCCGTTCCTGTCGCGCCATCCGGTCAGCCCTGCGGCCGAGGATGTCGAGTCACCCCGAAGCGCCGGGCCACGGCGCTGTTGGGAGCACCCTCGGCACAGGCCAGAACCAGGCTGGCGCGCTGGACCAGCCCGGCCGGCAGCGAGCGCGACCGGGCGAGCGATCGGAGCTGCGCCTACTCATCCCCGCTCAAGGCGAGCTCGGCCTTCGGACGACCCATCGCCATCGAGGTCTCCCACCGCCCAGGACCCCTCAGGCTCTACCACATTTATGACTCTCATCAACGGGACGGAACACTAGCCGGTCCGGCTGCGGAGCATCGCCCGAGCCGCGTTGACCGCTGGCGCGCGCTGCGCCCTGAGCCTGGAATCGAGATAGTGGCCCTGGAACAGCCGGATGCCGAGCGACTGACCCCAGTCGACGGCGTCCCCGGAATCGCAGCGGCACAGGATCACCCGCTCGATGCCGTTGGCGGTGATCGCGGCCCTGAGCTCGTCCGTCCCCTCCCCATCGAGGAGGTCCGGGCTCCAGACCAGCTTCACCAGGTCGGCGCCGAGGCGCTTGCGGCTGATCAGCGGAAGATGCAGATGGTGCAGGCCGTCGATGCAGGTCCGGTAGCCGCGCTCGCGCAGGAAGTCGCGGATGAACATGAAGCCGCCGAGCTCGGCGAAGATGTCGATCAGCTGCAGCTCCACGACCACCTCGCGATTGTTGTGCCGGCGGAACTCCCGGTCGAACTCCAGGAACGCGCTCGAGAGCAGGGTGGCGAGGCGCAGGTTGATGCTGACCGGCTCTTCGTCGCCGGCCCCGGCGAGCGCGCGCAGGAGCCGCCGGTCGAGGGTCTCGGCAAGCCGCTGGAACAGCCAGGGGTCGCTGGTCACGTCGGTGCCGGGAGACAGGAGCTTGGCCATCTCGGCGATCGCGATGTGGACCTCGGAGAGCACGACCTGGGGCGGCCGCCCCGGGAGCATCGCGCAGATCGCCTGACGACGGATCAGCGGCGACACGTCGGTCGCCGCGAGAGCATGCTCGAGACGGGCGAGGGTCGCCGGATCGAGCGGCTTCCCCCGCCCCGGAGCGCCGGAGCGCTGCTGCTGCACGAGCCGCTCGACGACGCCGCGAAAGTCGGCGTAGTCGCGCTCGAGTTCGTACCAGCTGCAGAATCGAGGCGCGGCCGGATCATCTGCCGCCGGCTGATCCACGCCTTCGGTCCAGGGCTCGGCGTCGCTCACCAGCGGGTCGTCGCTGAACAGGTAGCGGAGCCGGAGGATCACCTGATCGATGTAGCCGGCGTTGTCGTCGCTCCACAGGTAGATGATGTCGCCGCCGGCGAGCTGGAACAGCTCGCCCTTCCGCTGGTGCAGCAGGGGCTGGAACTCGCTCGCGGCGATCCGGAGCTGGAAGTCCCGGCGGTTCTGCGCCCTGAGCTTCGACAGATGGAGATGCGCCGCACGCCAGCCATAGCTGTTGCGCTCCAGCCGGTGCACGTGGTCGAGCAACTGCGCGAGGGCCACACTGCCGTCGAGGGTAGGGTCTGGCACCGGCTGATCGAACTCCGCATCCAGGCCCGCGCGGGGCCAGCCCGAGCAGGCTAGAGCGGATTGGTTAACGACGGCCTAAGGTGTGCGCGAAGCACCGGCGCGCGCCGGAAGCGGACCCACCAGCAGTTCCGGATCGAGCGCTTCCTGATACCAGTAGATGCCGAAATGCAGGTGCGGGCCCGTCGCCCGTCCGGTGCTGCCGACCCGCCCGACGGTCTGACCGGCGGCCACGCTTTCGCCGGGCGCGACCGTCATCGAATCCAGATGGGCATAGATGCTGTGCAGGCCATGGCCGTGGTCGATGATCACCGTGTGCCCGGTGAAGTACATGTCGCGCTCGGCGAGGCTCACAACGCCGTCCGCCATGGCGCCGACGGGGGTGCCGCGGGGAGCTCCGACGTCGACGCCCTTGTGCGGGCTGCGCGGTTCGCCGTTCAGGATGCGCTGGCTGCCGAACACGCCGGTGACCGGGCCGTCGACCGGCCAGCGCGGATCCTGAAAGGCGGACGCGGCGATCGTGCTCCGGGCGCGGGCGGCGTTGATCGCCTGACCGTCCCGGCGGATCCGCTCGAGCTCCTCCGGTGTCTGCGGCGTGACCTTGCGGGGCGGCAGGCCGTCGATCCGCTGCACGTCGAACGTCCGCGCCGCGATTTCGAGGATCCGGCGGACGAGCGGCCCGCCGGCGTGGCGGACGACGAGCTCGGCCTCCGGGCCGGCATCGCGCCCGAAGCCGAACAGAAAGCGACCCTGCTCGTCCACCTCGAGGCGTCGCCCGTCCAGCGTCACCTCGCTGCCCGGCGCGGTCCGGCCGATCACCCGCCCGCCCTGGGTGAGATCGCCCTCGAGCTGGACCAGGGGTTCGGCGGCGGTCCCGAGCGCGCCCACGCCGAGGAGGGGGCAGAGGAGGAGGGCGAGGGGCAGGAGGGCGAGGATGACGGGGAGGCGAGTGGTCCGTCGGGCGCGCGCCATCGGGGCTCCTTGAGCTGTCGCGGTTGCGTTCGTCTGGAGATGCCGGCATGCCGCAGAAAAGCAACCGCTCCGGGAGGTCCGAGGTGACCCGTCTCGACAGTTTCATCCGCCGCCTCGAAGCGCAGCGCGCCTGCCTCGACCACGCCGTCCGGCTGGTCGACGACCTGCCGGGGCCGGTCCTCGAGCTCGGGCTCGGCAACGGTCGGACCTTCGACCACCTGCGCAGCCGGCTGCCGACGCGCGAGATCTTCGTCTTCGACCGCCAGGTCAACGCTCATCCGGCCTGCATCCCCGACCCGGCGCACCTGTTCCTCGGCGAGATCCACGTCACCCTCGACCAGGCCCGAGCCCGGCTCCCGGCACCGGCCGCGCTGGTCCACAGCGATCTCGGCACGGGCGATCCGGCCGGCAACGCGAGGCTCGCCGGGTGGCTCGCGCGCGAGCTGCCACCGCTGCTCGCGCCCGGCGCGGTCGTGGTCGCCGACCAGCCGTTCGAGGACCCGCGGCTCGAACCGCTGCCCCTGCCGCCGGGCGTGCGCGACGGGCGCTATTTCCTGTATCGTCGCCTGCATCGTCGAGCGGGATGGTGAGTACAGCATGAATGGCGCGGTCGTGGCAGCCGACCCGCTCCGGGTTCCGGACTTGCCTTGTCCTCCGAGCGCGAATCCTGTTTTGTGCAGCGAGAGGACGGGTGAATGGCCGAAAGCGACGAATTCTGGGTGCGCTTCTGGGGCGTGAGGGGCACGGTGCCGTGCCCCGGCCCCAGCACGGTCGCCTACGGCGGCAACACGTCCTGTGTCGAGATCCGCTGCGGCAGCGACCGGCTGATCTTCGATGCCGGGACCGGCATCCGCGCGCTCGGCATCGACCTCGCCGGCCAGTCCGGCCTCGACGGCCACGTCTTCCTGACCCACACCCATATCGACCACATCAACGGCTTTCCCTTCTTCCGGCCGGCCTACGACCCGCAGAACCGCTTCGAGCTCTGGGCCGGGCATCTCGGCGGTGCGCCGGGCAGCCTGCAGAGCGTGCTCGGCGACCTCATGCGCGCGCCGATCTTCCCGGTCCCGCTCGACATCATGCACGCCTGCATCGCCTTTCACGATTTCGCCGCCGGGACCGTCCTGGAGCCCGTGCCGGGGGTGGTCCTGCGCACGGCCCGGCTCAACCATCCGAACAACGCGACCGGCTACCGGATCGATTTCGGCAAGCGGTCGATCTGCTACGTGACCGACACCGAGCACGAGGTCGGCACCCTCGACCAGACCATCGTCGATCTGATCCGGGGCAGCGACATCGTCATCTACGACGCCACCTACACGGAGCTGGAGTACGACCGCTACCGGGGGTGGGGCCACTCGACCTGGAACGAGGGTGTCCGGCTGTGCGAGGCTGCGGGCGCGCGGGTGCTGGTCGGCTTCCATCACGATCCGGACCACGACGACAGCGACCTCGACCGGATCGCAGAGGCCCTGGACCGCGCCCGGCCGGGCTCGAAGGTCGCACGCGAGGGCATGACCCTCCATCCCTGAGCCCGGCCTTCGGCCGCGGGTCCGCCTGCGGCGCCTCCTCTTCGGCCTCGGCACGGTGCTCGGTGTCCGACCGCTCGGGTTCTTCATTCCCTATCGTTATGCGGGTTCCGTCGACGCCCACGCCTACCCGGCGCTCGGCCCGCTCTTCGCGGCGGCGGAGCCACGACAGAGGTGGACGCTCGACGCGATCGAGGGGGTCGCCGACGACCTGCTGCGGATCGCCGGGCCGCCGCCCGCGCCCCGTTTCGACCAGGGCTGGTTCCCGACCCTCGACGGCGCTGCCGCCTATGGCCTGATCCGCCGCCTCGCGCCGCAGCGGATCGTGGAGGTCGGCTCCGGGCACTCGACCCGGTTCCTCGCCCGCGCGATCCAGGACGGCGGCCTCGGGACCCGGCTGACCGCGATCGATCCGGCGCCGCGCGCGGAGCTTGCCGGGCTGGCGGTGGACTGGCGGCGCTGCCTGCTCGACGACGTGCCGCCCGAGACCTTCAGCGCGCTGGAGCCGGGCGACGTGCTGTTCATCGACTCCAGCCACGTGCTGATGCCCGGGACCGACCTCGACCGTCTGCTCAACGACGTCATGCCCCGCCTGCCCGCCGGCGTGCTGGTCCACCTGCACGACATCCTGCTCCCGGACGCGTATCCGGCGGAGTGGGCATGGCGGGGCTACAACGAGCAGCAGGCGGTGGCGCCCCTGCTCTGGACCGGCGCGTTCGAGATCGTGTTCGCCAGCCACTTCGTGCGCACCCGGCGGACGACGTGGCTGGAGCGCAGCGTCGTCGCGCGCCTGCCGCGAGCGCCGGATGCGCCTCCGACGAGCCTCTGGCTCCGGAGGGCAGCCAAATCCTGAACATGCGCTCCCGCCGGCATGATGTGGGTCACAGGCGGCTGCCGCGCCAGCGCGTAGCCTCGGGCGATGGTGCAGGTTCTGCCGAGCAGGCGCCGCCGGCGCCGGGAGCCGGCCGCGATACCGCGGCGGGTCAGGCTCGCCGTGATGCGGCAGCAGGACCAGAGCGAGCGGCTGATCGGCTGGATCCAGCTCCTGATCGTCCTCGCCTTCGCCGGGCTCTACTCCCTGACCCGGCGGGCCGCGCCGGAGGCGGCATCCTTCGACCCGGTTCCGGCCGTGCTCGGCGCCTACGCGCTGTTGACCTGCTTAAGGCTGGCCCTGGCCCATCGCGGCTGGCTGCCGCGGCCCGTCCTGATCCTGGCGGCGGTGGCCGACGTCCTGC
>DASUSF010000179.1:0-2114 GCA_036375275.1 Geminicoccaceae bacterium
GCAACGGCTGGTACTGCTTGGGCTGGTCGCCGCCGAAGCGCACGCCGCGGCCCGACGCGACGATGAGGGCGACGCTTGCTGGCAACGGGGCTCCCCGGGGCGACGACGACGCGTGCGCCGACCCTAGGGCTCGCGCGCCCGCGTGCCAACCCGCTCCCTTGCCAAGCGCGGGCGCGCGACGTATGTCATTGCCCGTCTGATGGGCAGGACCGGCATGTGCTCAAAATTTGGGCGGATCGTGGGCGAGGGGACGGCGGGCGCATGACCCCTCCGCTGGCCCGCGAGCCGGCGTCCGCCCTCGTCGGCGAGCAGGCGCTCGACCGGATGGTGGTCGCGGCGATGCCGAGCGGGGCGCTGGTGCTCGACGGCGACGGCGCCGTGGTCCACGCCAACCCGGCGGCGGAGCAGCTGCTCGGGCTCGGCCGCGCGATGCTCGAGGGGCGCCGGCTGGACGACCTGATCGCGGGCGACAGCACGCTGTTCGACCTGCTGCGCCGGGTCCGGGTGGGCGAGAGCGGGGTCTCGGACTATGGCGTCGAGCTGCCGCTCCGCCGCGGCAGCCCGCGCCGGGTCGACCTTCACGTCGCGCCGCTCGCCGAGCAGTCCGGCTGGAGCGTGGTCGTGCTCCACCCGTGCTCGGTCGCCGAGCGCCTCGACCGCCAGCTCCTGCATCGGGGCGGCGCCCGCGCGGTCTCGAGCCTCGCCATGACGCTCGCCCACGAGGTCAAGAACCCCTTGTCCGGGATCCGCGGCGCGGCGCAGCTCCTCGAGACCAGCGTCGGCGGCGAGGAGCAGCCGCTGCTCCGTCTGATCTGCGACGAGACCGACCGGATCTGCGAGCTGGTCGACCGCATGGAGCAGTTTTCCGACCAGCGTCCGATCGAGCGCCGCCCGGTCAACATCTATCAGGTCCTGTCCCGGGTCCGGCGGATCGCCGAAGCTGGCTTCGCGCGCGATCTCAAGGTGATCGAGCGGTTCGATCCGTCGTTGCCCGACGTCGCGGGCGCCTTCGACCCGCTGGTCCAGGTGTTCCTGAACCTGGTCAAGAACGCCGCCGAAGCCGTGCCGCCCGAAGGCGGCGAGATCCTGATCGCGACCCAGTACGAGCACGGCCTCTGGATGCGCATCGCCAACAGCCGCGAGCGGGTCGAGCTGCCGATCACGGTGCTGATCGAGGACAACGGCGGCGGGGTCCGGCCGGAGGTGCTGCGCGAGCTGTTCGAGCCGTTCGTCTCGACCAAGCAGAACGGCACCGGCCTCGGCCTCGCCCTGGTCGCGAAGATCGTCGGCGACCACGGCGGCCTGGTCGAGGTCGAGAACGGCGCCCGGGGCGCGATCTTCCGGGTCCGCCTGCCGGCCTGGCGCGGCGGCTGACGGGCGGGCCCGAGGCAGGGGCAGGGGACGTCAGGCAGGCGAATTGCATGGTTCGGAGGCATGGCGGTCATCGGACCGGGCCGGGGACCAGGTGGGAGTTGGGCATGACCGAGCGGACGATCCTCCTCGCCGAAGACGACGCCTCGATCCGGACCGTCGTCTCGCGGGCGCTGTCGCGGGAAGGCTACGCGGTGCAGGCGACCACCAGC
The DNA here is from genome assembly GCA_036375275.1 of Geminicoccaceae bacterium. GTDB lineage: Bacteria > Pseudomonadota > Alphaproteobacteria > Geminicoccales > Geminicoccaceae > DASUSF01. The sequence continues at coordinate 1,584 of DASUSF010000179.1, forward strand.
GCCGCCGCGCTCTGGCGCTGGATCGAGGACGGCGCGGGCGAGCTCGCGATCCTCGACGTGGTCCTGCCCGACGAGAACACCCTCGACCTGCTGCCGCGGATCAAGCGCCGCCGCCCGGACCTCCCGGTGATCGTGATGAGCGCGCAGAACACGCTCCTCACCGCGATCCGGGCGACCGAGCGGGGGGCCTTCGACTACCTGTCGAAGCCCTTCGACCTCAACCACCTGGTGACCACGGTCAGGCGCGCCCTGGCGCTGCCGCGCAGCCGCCCGCCGCTGCCCGAGAGCGCCGCGCCGGAGGGCGAGCAGCTGCCGATCATCGGTCGCTCCAAGCCGATGCAGGAGATCTACCGGGTGGTCGCCCGGCTGATGGGCACGGACCTCACGGTGATGATCAACGGCGAATCGGGCACCGGCAAGGAGCTGGTCGCGCGCGCCATCCACGACTACGGCAAGCGCCGCGGCGGGCCGTTCATCGCGGTCAACATGGCGGCGATCCCGCGCGAGCTGATCGAGAGCGAGCTGTTCGGC
>DASUSF010000180.1:0-8804 GCA_036375275.1 Geminicoccaceae bacterium
CCGGCGGCGAAGGAGATTCTTTCCCCAACCAGTGGAGCCCAGCATGACCCTGCAGCGCAACCGCGGCGTGAAGTCGAGCGAGTTCTGGATGTCGATGGTCGCCGCCGCGACCATGGTCGCGAATGAGGGTTTCGGCCTCGACCTCCCGACCGAGTCGATCATGAGCCTCGCCGCGGTCACCATCTCCTACATCCTCGGCCGCACCATGGTGAAGGCCAAGGGCCAGTCCTGATCCCACACCCGCCCTCTGCGACGCCCGCCTCCACCGAGGCGGGCGTTTTTTCGTTTCAGGCGAGCCTTGAAGTTAATCGTCGGCTGGTGTCGGATAGCCTCGAGGTTGAACCGGAGTGACGTCATGCGGCGGACAGACCGGCGGTCGGGGCGGAGCATCGGGATCGTGATGGGCGGCGGCATCCTCGTCAGCGGCCCTGCTCTCGCCATCGACTTCGCCAACGACCGCGGCCTCACCGGCAGCTTCGACACCACGATCACGCTCGGCGGCTCGCTCCGGGTCGAGGATCGGGACGCCGACCTGATCGGTCGCGCCAACGGTGGCACCGCCAACTCGGTCAACACCGACGACGGCAACCTCAACTTCGACCAGGGCGACCCGACGTCCCTCAATGCCAGGGTCAACCACGAGCTCGCCCTGGACTACGAGAACGTCGGCCTCTTCGGTCGCGTGTTCTACTTCTACGACGCGGCGATCATGGATCTCGATCCGGAGCGGACGGCATTCAGCGATCAGGCGGAAGATCGGGCCGGGCGCGACTTCGAAGTTCAGGACCTCTACGTCATCGGCGACCTCGAGCCCGGCTCGCTGCCGCTCACGATCAAGGCCGGCAACCAGGTGATCAGCTGGGGCGAGAGCACCTTCATCCCCAACGGCATCAACGTCATCAATCCCTTCGACGTGTCCCAGCTCCGGGTCGCCGGCTCCGAGATCCGCGACGCGCTCAAGCCCGTCCTGGCCATCGACGCCGCGCTCGGTCTCAACGACCAGCTGAGCATCGAAGCGTTCTATCAGCTCGACTTCGAGCAGACCGAGCTCGAGCCGGCCGGCACCTTCTTCTCCACCAACGACTTCATCAGCCCGGGCGGCGAGCGCGTGTTCCTCGGGTTCGGGGCGATCCCCGACACGCTCCCGCTGCCCCCGGGAACGGCGGCGCCGATCGGTCCGTTCGTGCCGCGCAGCGGCGATCGGGATCCATCGGACCAGGGTCAGTTCGGGGTGGCGCTCCGCTACTTCGCCGAGGAGCTGAACGAGACCGAGTTCGGCCTGTACTGGATCCGCCACCACAGCCGGCTGCCGCTGATCAGCGCGCAGACGGGCACGCTGGCGGGCCTGCTCGCCGGCGACTACGCCGGCAGCGCCCGCTACTTCGCCGAGTTCCCGGAGGACATCGATCTGTTTGGCGCGAGCTTCAACACCGCGATCGACCTCCTCGATCTCGCTCTCCAGGGCGAGGTGTCCTACCGGGTCGACCAGCCGCTCCAGGTCGACGACGTCGAGCTCCTGTTCGCCGGCCTGTCGCCGATCGATCCCTTCGCCTTCCCGGCGCCGGTGTTCGGGGCGAACCAGCTCGGCAGCTTCGGGTTCGACGAGAAGGTGAGCGGATTTCGCCGCGAGGACGTCTTCCAGGCGCAGGCGACCGCAACCAAGCTGTTCGAGCCGGTGCTTGGCGCCGACCAGATCATCCTCCTCGGAGAGGTGGGCGTGACCTGGATCCCGGGGCTGCCCGACGAGAGCGAGCTCCGCTTCGATGGCCCGGGGACGTTCACCAGCGGCAACCCGTTCTTCACGGCGGTCGGTGTTCAACCGGAAACCCAGCAGGACGGCTTCGCCGACGACATCTCCTGGGGCTATCGCCTGGTCGCCCGGGCCGACTATCTCGGGGCCATCGGGCCGGTCAACCTGCTGCCGCAGATCGCGTTCGCCCACGACGTCGACGGCACCACGCCCCGCCCGCTCGGCACTTTCGTCGAAGGGCGGAAGGCGGTCACGCTCAGCCTCGCGGCGACCTATCTGAACGCCTGGCGGGGCGAGCTCGCCTACACCAACTTCTTCGGCGGGGGGACCTTCAATCTGACGAAGGACCGCGACTTCGTCTCGCTCGCCGTGAGCTATTCCTTCTGACGCGTTCAGAACGGCTGGGAGAACGTGGCGTGAGATCGTGGATCGGCGGCGGGCTGGCTCTCTCGATGATCGTCGCCACCGGCGCGGCCGCGAAGGTTTCCGAAGACCAAGCGGCGAGGCTCGGCGACGAGCTGACGCCCCTCGGAGCGATCAGGGCCGGGAACGAGGCGGGAACCATCCCGCCCTGGGAGGGAGGCATCACGTCGCCGCCTGCCGGATATGAGCCCGGCGACCATCATCCCGACCCTTATGCCGACGATCAGGTCCTGTTCACGATCACCGCCGAGAACGTCGACCAGTACCGGGACCAGCTTTCGCCCGGCCAGATCGCCCTGTTCGAGCGCTACCCGGACAGCTGGCGGATGCCGGTGTACCCGACCCGGAGAAGCGCCTCCTACCCCGAGCGGATCTATGAGGCGGCGAAGGCGAACGCGACCAGGGCGGAGCTCACGCCGGAAGGCAACGGCGTGACCGGCAGCACGGCCGCCTTTCCCTTTCCCATCCCCCAGAACGGCCTCGAGGCGGTCTGGAACCACCTGCTCCGCTACCGGGGCGAGGCGGTTCACCGGACCGTCGCCCAGGTCACGCCCACCGCGAGCGGCGCCTACAACGAGGTCCGGATCGACGAGCGGGCGCTGTACCTCTACGTGCGAGATGGTGCCACGGCGGAGAGAGGCGACAACCGGCTCGCCTACTTCCTTCAGGAGGTCACGGCGCCGGCGCGCCTCGCCGGCACCATCCTCCTGGTCCACGAGCCCCTCAACCAGCGGATCGAGGATCGTCAGGCCTGGACCTACAACCCTGGTCAGCGGCGGGTCCGGCGGGCGCCGAACGTCGCCTACGACAATCCGGGCACCGCCTCCGACGGCCAGCGGACCAGCGATCAGCTCGACACCTTCAACGGTGCCCCCGACCGCTACGTATGGGAGCTCAAGGGCCGGCGCGAGATGTACGTGCCGTACAACAACTACCGGCTGCACAGCGACCGGATCGACCACGCCGACCTCGTCCAGCCGGGCCACATCAATCCCGCGTTCGCGCGCTACGAGCTGCACCGGGTCTGGGAGGTCGACGCGACCCTGAAGGACGGCACCAGCCACATCTATGCCCGGCGCACCTTCTTCCTCGACGAGGACAGCTGGCAGATCCTGGTCGCCGACCACTACGACGGCCGCGGGCAGCTCTGGCGGGTCGCCGAGACCTACACCATCAACTACTACGACGTGCCGCTGCTCTGGGAGACCCTGCTCGCGATCTACGACCTCCAGAACGGCCGCTACCTCGCCTTTGGCCTCAACAACGAGTTGCCGGTGGACGATTTCCGGGCCTCGCTCAGCGAAGGGGACTTCACGCCGGCGGCGATCCGCCGGCGCGGTCGCCGTTGACCAGTCCCGCGACCCCGCCCGCCGCACGAGCCCGCCGCCATCGCCTCTGGCGCCTGATGCTGATCATGGGACTGGCGGGCCTCGGAACGTCGCCGTCCCATCCCGAGAACCTGACGGTCGAGCAGCCATCCGAAGTGGTGCCGCTCGCCATCCGCTCTCTTCTTCTCGACGTCGCACGTTCGGATCAGACCGTGATCGCGGTCGGCGAGCGCGGCCACATCCTGGTCTCCTCCGATGGCGGCACGTCGTTCCAGCAGGTGATCTCGCCGGTCCGCTCCACCCTGACCGCGCTCGCGTTCGACGACGCCGGGGCGGCCTACGCGGTCGGGCACGACGGGGTGATCCTGAAGAGTGGCGATTCCGGCCGGAGCTGGAGCCTCGTCTTCAGCGCGCCCGACGAGGAGCGTCCGCTCCTCGACGTGCTCCCGCTCGACCACGATGAGATCGTCGCAGTCGGGGCCTATGGCTGGCTGCTCCGCTCGCGCGACGGTGGAACGAGCTGGTCGGACGACCTGATCGATCCCGAGGAGCCGCACCTCAATGCCGTGGCGCAGGGTGCGGACGGCGTCCTGCTGGTCGCGGCCGAGTTCGGCCTGGCTTTCCGATCCGGGGATGGCGGGCGGACCTTCGAGCGCCTCGAGCTGCCCTACGACGGCTCGTTCTTCGGCGTTCTTCCGGTCGGGCAGTCCTGGCTGGTGTTCGGCCTGCGCGGCCACATCTTCCTGAGCGGCGACGACCGGGGCGAGTGGGAGCCGGTCGAAGGCGGGACCGAAGCGAGCCTGCTCGCCGGTCTGCAGCTCGACGACGGGCGGACCGTGCTGGCCGGGCTCGGCGGGACGCTCCTGGTGAGCGGCGACCGCGGGCGGAGCTTCGAGGTGGTTCAGGACCCGGACCGGCTCGGCATCAGCGGACTGGCCGAGGTCGACGACGGTGCGCTTCTGCTCGCCGGGGAAGGGGGGCTCCGGCGCATGGACGACGTCCTGGACGCGGCCACCATCTCGTCCTTGCCGGCGCCCCGGGCACGGTGATCCCGCGCATCGAGACCCTCGTCTTCGGGCACCGCCGCAGCCTGCTCGCGGTCTTCGCGCTGCTCACCCTGGTGTTCGCGATCTCCGCCACGCAGCTCCGGATCGACGCCGGCTTCGAGAAGCAGCTGCCGCTCGGTCACCCCTACATGCAGACGTTTCTCGAGCACCGGGCCGAGTTCGGCGGCGCCAACCGCCTCCTGATCGCGGTGCGGGCCCGGGACGGCGACATCTTCCGGCCCGAGGTCTTCGCGGCGATCGAGGCGGTGACCGATGCGGTCTTCTTCCTGCCCGGGGTCAACAAGAGCTCGGTCAGGTCGATCTTCACCCCGAACGTCCGCTTCGTCGAGGTCGTGGAGGGTGGCTTCGCCGGCGGCAACGTCGTCCCGGCGGACTTTCAGCCGACGCCCGAGGCGATCGCGGAGGTGCGCGAGAACATCCTCAAGGCCGGAATCGTCGGGCGGCTGGTGGCGAACGACTTCTCCGCCGCGCTGATCAGCGCGGAGCTGGTCGAGCGCGATCCCCGGACGGGCGAGCGGCTCGACTATCTCGAGGTCGCCGACGCGCTCGAAAGGACGATCCGCGAGCCGTTCCAGAATCAGCGGATCGACATCCACATCCTGGGCTTCGCCAAGGCGGTCGGCGACATCGCGGACGGCGCCGCAGGCGTGGTCGCGTTCTTCGGCGTCGCCTTCCTGATCACGGCGCTGATCGTCTGGCTGTTTCTCCGGAGCGTCCGCCTCACCCTCCTCCCCCTCGCCTGCTCGCTCGTCGCCGTGGTCTGGACGCTTGGGCTGTTGCCGCTGCTCGGCTACGGCCTGGACCCGATGTCGATCCTGATCCCGTTCCTGGTCTTCGCGATCGGGGTCAGCCACGGCGTCCAGATGGTCAATGCGGTGGCGGGCGAGGTTGCGGACGGGGCGACGCCGCCAGACGCCGCTCGCTCCGCGTTCCGGCGCCTCCTGGTGCCGGGCGGGGTGGCGCTGCTCAGCGACACGATCGGGTTTCTCACCATCCTCCTGATCGAGATCCGGATCATCCAGGAGCTCGCGATCACGACCGCGCTCGGGGTCCTCGTGATCATCCTCACCAACCTTCTGCTGCTCCCGATCCTGCTCTCTTACGGGAGCCTTTCCGCGCCTCGGGCGCGTCCGCCCGGCCCGGCGCTGCGCGACCGGCTCTGGCACGGCATCGCGGCTTTCGCGACACCCGGGCCCGCGCTCGCCTGCCTCGCCGGCGCGCTCGTGCTGCTCGGCCTCGGCCTGGTCCAGGCGCGCGAGCTCAGGATCGGCGACCTGCAGCCCGGCGTGCCGGAGCTCCGCCCGGACTCGCGCTACAATCAGGACACGCGGTTCATCACCAGCCACTTCGCGATCGGCGTCGACATCATCCAGGTGATCGTCGAGGGCCCGCCGGACGGCTGCGTCGAGCACGACGTGATGGCCGCGATCGATCGCTTCCAGTGGCACATGCAGAACGTCCCCGGGGTGCAGTCGACGCTCTCGATGCCCCAGGTCGCGAAGGTGATCAACGCCGGCTACAACGAGGGCAGCCTGAAGTGGCGGGTGCTGCCGCGCAACCAGGCGAGCATGGTCCAGGCGATCACGCCGATCGAGACCTCGACCGGGCTGCTGAACCGCGACTGCAGCGTGATGCCGGTCGTGATCTTCACTGCGGATCATGCGGCGGAGACCATCGAGCGGGTGGTCGGCGCCGTGGAGGCATACGCGCAGGAGAACCGGGACGACGCCCTGCGTTTCCGCCTCGCGACCGGCAACGTCGGGGTGATGGCCGCGACCAACCAGGTGGTCGAGGCGGCGCAGCTGCCGATGCTGCTCTACATCTACGGGGCGATCGTCCTGCTCTGCGTCCTGACCTTCCGCTCGATCCGCGCGACGCTCTGCATCGTGCTGCCGCTCGGGCTGGTCTCGGTCCTGGTCTACGCGCTGATGGGCCTGCTCGGCATCGGGCTCAAGGTCTCGACCCTCCCGGTCGCCGCGCTCGGGGTCGGGATCGGGGTCGACTACGGGATCTACCTGTTCTCCCGTCTGCACGGGCTGCTCGAGCAGGGCCGTCCGCTGCACGCGGCCTACCTCCAGACGCTCCGCTCCACCGGCAACGCGGTCCTGCTGACCGGGCTGACGCTCGCGCTCGGGGTGTCGACCTGGATCTTCTCGGCGCTGCAGTTCCAGGCCGACATGGGCCTGCTGCTCGCCTTCATGTTCCTCGGCAACATGCTGGGCGCGCTCGTCCTCCTGCCGGCGCTCGCGCTCGTGGTCTACGGGCGCGGCCGGCCTGCCGCCTGAGCTTCGCCTCCCTCGCTTCATGGGATAGACATGGAGAGCCGAGGGAGGACGGATCATGACCGACACGTTGAAGGTGATCTCGCCGGTCGACGGCGAGGTGATGGTCGAGCGGCCGCTGGCGACGAGCGGGCAGATCGAGGCCGCGCTTGAGCGGGCCCGGACCGCGCAGGCCGGCTGGCGCGCGACCCCGGTCCTCGAGCGGGCGCGGATCCTCTCCCGCGCGGTCGATGCCTTCACCGCCCGCACCGACGAGATCGCGCTCGAGATCACCCGGCAGATGGGCCGGCCGGTCCGCTACACGCCCAAGGAGGTGGCTGGCTTCGAGGAGCGGGCGCGGTACATGATCGAGGTCGCACCTCGGGAGCTCGAGGACCTCGAGGTCGAGGAGAAGGCCGGCTTCCGGCGCTTCATCCGTCACGTCCCGCTCGGCACCGTGTTCGTGGTCGCGCCCTGGAACTACCCCTACCTCACCGCGGTCAACGCGGTCTGGCCGGCGCTGATGGCCGGTAACGCCGTGATCCTGAAGCACTCGGCGCAGACGCCGCTCTGCGCCGAGCGCTTCGCCGAGGCGCTCGCGGCCGGCGGCCTGCCGGACGGCGTCTTCCAGGCCCTCCACCTCAGCCACCACGCCGCCGCCGAGCTGATCCAGAGCGGGCTCGTCGACTTCGTGAGCTTCACCGGCTCGGTCGACGGCGGCGGCGCGGTGGAGCGCGCCGCGGCGGGACGCTTCATCGGCACGACCCTCGAGCTCGGTGGCAAGGACCCGGCGTACGTCCGCCACGACGCCGACCTCGAGGACGCGATCGAAAATCTCGGCGACGGCGCGTTCTTCAACTCCGGCCAGTCGTGCTGCGCGATCGAGCGGATCTACGTCCATCGGAGCCTGTACGATCCGTTCGTCGAGGGGCTGGTCGAGCTCGCCCGCTCCTACCGGCTGGGGGACCCGACCGATCCCGCGACCACGCTCGGGCCGATGGTCCGGTCGTCCGCGGCCGATGCGGTGCGCGACCAGGTCGACCAGGCGGTGCGAGCCGGGGCCAGGACCCACGTCGACCCGAAGGCGTTCCCGCGCGATGCCCGCGGCTCCGCTTATCTGGCGCCACAGGTCCTGACCGGGGTCGACCACGGCATGGCGATCATGACCGACGAGACCTTCGGGCCGGCGATCGGCGTGATGCCGGTCGCCGACGACGAGGAGGCGGTCCGGCTGATGAACGACAGCCGCTACGGGCTCACCGCGGCGATCTGGACTCGCGACCTCGAGGCCGCGATCGCGCTCGGCGATCGGATCGCGACCGGCACCTGGTTCATGAACCGCTGCGACTACCTCGACCCCGCGCTCGCCTGGACCGGGGTCAAGGACAGCGGCCGGGGCTGCTCGCTCTCGCGCCTGCAGTACGAGCACCTGACCCGGCCGAAGTCGTTCCACCTCAGGCTGGCCGCCGGCTGAGCCGGATCACGTCCGGGATCGGGGAATGAGCCGCCGCTACGGCTGGATCTTCGCCGCGATGATCGCGGTTCTCCTCCTGCTGGCCTTCTTCCTCTGGCCGCAGACGCCCGCCCAGATCGGGGAGCAGCCAAGCGGGGCCACGACCGAAGAACCGGCCGGCTAGCCCCATGATCTAGAGCCGTTTTCGATGAGGTGGAACCACCTTGGACAGCAATTCCATCGCGCTCATCGGAAGCAGACGGCTCTGTTCCAGTGGGGTAGAGCAGCTTTATCCGGACGGCGATCGCCAGCCGGCGATCGCGTCTAATCGGATGCTGCTCTAGAGCAATTTCCGATGAGACAGAACCGCATCGAACCGCGACGGAGCTATTGTCAAATGTTGTGGACGGCCGGGCATCAGGCGGCGTCCTGGAGGTCGGGTTCGCCGTCGACGAAGCGCATGCCGCGGACCACCTCGCCAAGCCGGGTCGGGCCGTCGAGACGGCGCCAACGGCGCTGGGC
>DASUSF010000181.1:0-11052 GCA_036375275.1 Geminicoccaceae bacterium
ACGCGCCCTGTATCGCCAAGCTCGCTGAGCATCCGCATCCGCGGATCAGGAAGCCCAGAGATATGCGGCCGGAGGAGGCGCTGCGCCGATCGCGATTTGAGTCACCGGCGCGCTTCTTCGATCAGCGCCTTGGCCGGGAGATCACCGAGGCGGCGTCCTTTCCGGAACGCCTTGAGCCGCGTCACGGCGGTCTCGAGCCGGTCAGGGCCAATCGTGTTCACCGGCACGAGGCGGGACGCGGCCTTGCCGTGCCTGGTGATGGTGATCTCCTCGCCCCGCTCGACCCGTTCCAGGAGGGAGGAGAGATGTGTCTTGGCCTCGGATGCTCCCACCTGCGTCACCTCCGGCTCTCCAACCAGTCTCAAAACCAGTTCACCATCGGTCGACGAGGCCGCTCAAGGCCCCTGCTCAACCAGCCTCGACCCCGACCGGCTGGCCAGTCGGGCTTCTACCCCCGGCCGACGAACGGCATCTTGGTCGCCATGACGGTCAGGAACAGGATGTTGGCGTCGAGCGGCAGGCTCGCCATGTGGACGACCGCATCGGCGACGTTCTGGACGTCCATCAGCGGCTCCGGGCGGACCGAGCCGTCGGCCTGCGGCACCCCGTCGGCCATCCGCGCCGCCATGTCGGTGAGCGCGTTGCCGACGTCGATCTGGCCGACCGCGATGTCGTACTTCCGCCCGTCGAGGGACGCGGTCTTGGTCAGCCCCGTGATCGCGTGCTTGGCGGCGGTGTAGGGGGCCGAGCCGGGGCGCGGCGCGTAGGCCGAGATCGAGCCGTTCATGATAATCCGCCCGCCCATCGGCGTCTGGCCCTTCATCATCCGGAACGCCTCCTGGGTGCAGAGGAAGGAGCCGGTGACGATGGTGTCCACCACCGCGCGCCAGTCCTTGTAGTCGATCTCCTCGATCGACTTCCCGGGCGCGTTGACGCCGGCGTTGTTGAACAGGAGGTCGAGGCGGCCGTAGGTGGCGTGGGTCTTGTGGAACAGGTCGGCGACCGAATCCGGGTCGGTGACGTCGGAGGCCACGACCAGGGCGTCGGAGGCCCCGCCCTCCTCGGCGACCGCCTGGAGCTTGTCGGCGGTCCGGCCGGACAGCACCACCCGCCAGCCGTCCTTCATCAGGGCCAGCGCGGACGCCTTGCCGATCCCGCTGCCCGCTCCGGTCACCATCGCGATCCGGTCCGCCATCGCCGCCTCCCCGTCCGAGTGGGTCCCCTGCCCCGTGCTTATCGCGTCGCGCGGGCTTTGCCTACGCCCGAGGACGCAGGGCTCAGCCTTGCTCGCGCAGCTCGCGCCGGTAGCGCTGCCACTTCTCGACGTAGTTCTGCGATCCCTGGCGGATCCGCGCGAGGTGAGCCTCAGTGGTCTCGCGGACGATCTTCCCGGGCGAGCCCATGACCACCGAGTTGTCCGGGATCTCCTTGTTCTCGGGCACCAGCGCCTTGGCCCCGATCAGGCAGTTGCGGCCGATCCTGGCGCCGTTCAGGACCACGGCGCCGATCCCGATCAGGCTGTTGTCGCCGATCACGCAGCCGTGGAGCATGGCGAGGTGGCCCACCGTCACGTCCTTGCCGACCACCAGCGGATCGCCGGGGTCCGTGTGGCAGACGCAGCCGTCCTGGATGTTGGAGCCCTCGCCAATCGTGATCGGCTCGTTGTCGCCGCGCAGCACCGCGTGCCACCAGACGCTGGCGTTGCGCATCAGGCGCACCTGTCCGATCACGACCGCGCTCGGCGCGATCCAGTAGGCGTCGCCGTCGGTCTCGACCGACACCTCGCCAAGAGCGTAGCGCATCCCGTTCCTCCACCAGCTTAGGCCGCGCCCACCATAGCAGCCGGTGCCCGCCCCGGAAGCCACTGCCCGCCCTCAGGCCGCGGGCTCGACGTCGGTCCGGCTGAAGTCGTCGCCCTTGAACAGCAGCGGCAGACGCCGCTCCAGGGCGAGCGCATAGGAGAAGCAGTCGCCGAAGTTCAGCGCCGCCGGGTGCCGCCCGCGCCCGAAGCGCCGGAACGCGTGGCGGGCGAGGTCGACCTGCCCGGCATCGACCGGCACCGTGACGAAGCGGGCGCGGTGCAGCAGCAGATCGAGCTCACGTCCGGCCGCCTCGCCGCTCCGTCCCTCGACCACGATCGAGCTCTCGAGCAGGGTCGCCGCCGAGATCAGGCGCACGGCGTGCGCCTCGATGGCTTCGTTGAAGCGCCTGCGCTCGGGCTCGTCGAACAGGATGGCGACGATGGCCGAGGTGTCGATCACCATCAGCGCGGCAGCCCGTGCTCGTCGTAGCCGATGATCTCGTCGGGCGGGCGCGGGTCGAGGACCGGCAGCCTGGCGCAGCGCCGCGCGATGTCGTCCAGCTCGTCCGCCAGCCGGCGCCGTCCCGGACGGTCATGCTGCAGCCGCTCGAGGCGCTCCTCCAGCGCCCGGGCCACCGCTTCGGTCAGGCTTTCCCCGGCGAGTCGCGCGACCTCTCTCGCCAGCTGATCGGCCCGCGGGTCCTTGATGCTGAGCGCCATGGTTCTTCCAATCCAGATGCCGTTCGATAAATCTAGAACCCGGGGACGCGACGGACAAGCGCTGTCCGGCGTCGCGTGACTCCTCTAAGTGATCGGAGGAACCGGAACGGGAGGCGGACGATGGGTGGCGAGGTGAGGCTGGAGCGGGACGGCGCGATCGCGCGGGTGGTGCTGAGCCAGCCGGAGCGGCTGAACGCGATCAATGACGCCATGTGGGACCGGCTCGGCGAGATCATGCCGGCGCTCGAGGCCGACGACGATCTCCGCTGCGTCGTGCTCACCGGCGACGGCGAGAAGGCCTTCTCGGTCGGCGCCGACATCAGCGAGTTCGAGAAGAACCGGAGCTCGGTCGAGCGGGCGCGGGCCTACTTCGCGCGGGTCCACGGCGCGCTCGACGGGCTCGCCCGGCTGAAGCACCCGACGATCGCCCTGATCCGCGGCCTGTGCGTCGGCGGCGGGCTCGAGATGGCGCTCGGGTGCGATCTCCGGATCTGCGGGACCGGGTCGCGCTTCGGGATCCCGATCAAGCGGCTCGGGCTCACCGTCAGCCACGCGGAGATGAAGCCCCTGGTCGACCTGGTCGGGCCGTCGAACGCGCTCGAGATCCTGCTCGAGGGCCAGGTGTTCGGCGCCGGGCGGGCGTACGAGATGGGGCTCGTGACCCGGGTCGTGCCCGACGCCGAGGTCCTGGGCGAGGTCCGGGCCACCGCCGAGCGGATCGCCGAGGGCGCGCCCCTGGTCGCGCGCTGGCACAAGAAGTTCGCCCGTCGCGTGCTCGACCCGCGGCCGATCAGCGACGAGGAGTTCGACGAGAGCTTCGCCTGCTTCGGCACCGAGGACTTCGCCGAAGGCCGGCGCGCCTTCCTCGAGAAGCGGACGCCGGTCTTCAGGGGCCGCTGACGCCGGCACCTCTCCCGGACCCCGAGGCGAGATGCTACGCTCGCCCTGTAAATATGCGGCCTCGCGCCGTCGATCAGGGAGAGCATCCAATGAAGTTCAGGCACGTCATCGGCATGTCGCTCGCGACCCTCGGCCTCGCCGCCGGCGTCGCGGATCCGGCGAGCGCGCAGGACCGGGTGCGCTGGAAGCTCGCCAGCTCCTACGGCAGCACCCTCGTCCCACTGGGCGAGAACATCCAGCGGGTCATCGACAACATCGAGGTGATGTCGGGCGGCAGCTTCGAGATCCGCTTCAGCGAGCCGGGCGCGCTGGTGCCGGCGCTCGAGGTGTTCGACGCGGTCTCCAAGGGCTCGGTCGAGAGCTCCTACACCAGCACCGGCTTCCATGCCGGCCGCGTGCCGCACATGATCTTCTTCGCCTCCGTGCCGTTCGGCCCGGGGGTCAACGAGTACGAGGCCTGGCTGGAGGCGAGCGGCAAGGCGCTCTACGACGAGTACTACGCCGAGCACAACATCAAGGGCTTCCAGTGCGGCATCGTGGTCGCCGAGAGCTCGGGCTGGTTCCGCGAGCCGATCGAGCGCCTGGACGACCTGAAGGGCCTGAAGATGCGCTTCTTCGGCCTCGGCGCCCAGGTCATGGGCAAGCTCGGGGTCTCGACCCAGCTGCTCGCCGCCGCCGACATCTACCCGGCGCTGGAGCGGGGCGTGCTCGATGCCGCCGAGTTCTCCTACCCCTCGCTCGACAAGTCGCTCGGCTTCTACGAGATCGCCAAGCACAACTACTTCCCGGGCTGGCACCAGCAGGCGTCCTACGTCGAGCTGATCGCGAACCTCGACGCCTACAACGCGCTCTCCGACGCCAACAAGAAGATCCTCGAGATCGCCTGCGGCGAGGCCGACATCTGGCTGATGGCGCGGGCCGAGGCGCTGCAGGGCGAGGCGGTCCAGTTCCACAAGGACAAGGGCGTGACCATCCACACCTGGCCGGACGAGTTCATCGAGGCGTTCCGGAGCGCCTGGGAGGAGGTCGCCGAGGAGCAGGCCGCGCAGGACGAGAAGTTCAAGCGGATCTGGGAGGACTACAGCGCCTTCCGCGAGGAGTACGCGACCTGGAAGGACATCGGCTACCTGAAGTAGGGCGGCGCGGGAGAGCGCCGGGCGGCGCCCCGGCGCTCTCCGGCCCCTGAAGGCGCACGAGCCGTCGTGGAGCCGATCCTCGGCCTGCTCGCCCACCTGCCGCGCCGGCTCCGGCACGGCCTGATCACGCTGCTCGGGCTGGTGACCCTGGTCTGCCCGATCCTGCTCTGGACGGCCTGGTCGAAGACCGTGTTCTGGGCGGTCATCGCTGCGGCCTGCGCCTCGATCCTGCTGATCTGCCTGCTCCTCCAGTCCGCGCCCGAGGACGACTTCTGAATCGGAGGCCGAGCCTCACTGGGTCGGAAGCTCGGGCAGCATGCGGTAGGTGCCGTCCTCCCAGACGTGCCAGGCCCAGGTGGCGCCTTCGAGGTCGCCCTTGTCGTCGAACGAGACCCGGCCGAGCACGGTGTCGAAGCGGCCGCGCCTGAGTACGTTCGCGACCGGCTCGAGCTTGTCGGTGCCGGTCCGCTCGACCGCCGCCGCCCAGGTCTGGACCGCGGCATAGACCCCGAGCCCGCCCGGCCGCTCGCCGAGGCCCCGGCTCCTGAAGCTGGCCAGCACCTGGTCGGCCTCGGGCAGCCGGCCGAGCACCGGGCGCTGGCTGAAGACCACGCCCTCACCCGCCGGCCCGGCGACCGCCCAGAACTCGTCCATCACCAGCGCGTCCCCGCCGATCAGCTGGACGTCGCCGCCGCGCGCCCGGATCGCCTTCAGGATCGCCGCCGCATCGGGGCCGTAGCCGCCGACGTAGAGCACCTCGATCCGCTCGTCGATCACCCGGTCGACCAGGTCGTCGTAGGCGCCGCGGCCCGGCAGGTAGCGCGCGAAGAAGACCTCGCGCACGTCGTTCGCCTGGAGGCGCTTCCTGGTCTCGTAGGCGAGGCCCGCGCCGTAGGTGCTGCCGTCGTGGACGATCGCGATCCGCCGGCCGCGGTAGCGCTCCGCCAGGAGGTCGGCGGCGAGCTGGCCCTGACGGTCGTCCCGCCCGATCAGGCGGAACACGTTCCGCCGCCCCTCCTCGGTCAGCCGCGGATGGGTCGAGCCCGACGTGATCATCAGGATGCCCGCGGCCTCGTAACGGCCCGCCGCGATCAGCGACGAGTGCGAGCACATGTGGCCGATCACGACGTCCACCTCGGCCTGGATCAGCCTCTTGGCCGCATCACTGGCCTCCCGGATGCCGCAGGCGTCGTCGGCGACGACGAGCTCGACCGGCTCGCCGAGCACGCCGCCGTCGGCGTTCAGGTCCGCGACCGCGATCTCGGCGGCCACCTGGTTGCGATGGCCGGTCGCGCTGTACGGGCCGCTCAGGGGATGCGCGAACCCGACCTTCATCTCGGCCGCCTTCGGCCCGCCCTGCCCCTGCACCAGGCCGGCGGCAATCAACGTGCACAGGAATAGCTTGAGTCGCGCCATGACGGTCTCCCCAGGCGCTCGAACAAATCATCTTGCCTCCGCGACAATCTGCGCCATGCGAAGGCACGCGCAGTGTGACGTGGCACACACTTCGAGCCGTTTTCGACGTCCGGCCCGCTGCACGGCGGTCGGGCCCCGGGGGCCGCCGGCGCCGGTATCGCCCGGAGCCTGATCCTGTCGTATCACTGTCGACCCGGCGCAAACGGGGGCGGCCGCGGGCGCCGCGCAGGATGTGGAGACCAACCGATGACCAGGACCCTTCATGCTCTGGCAGCGGCCGGCGCGCTCACGCTCGCCGGCTGCCAGGGCGGCAACCCGCTCGACACCAGCTCCGGCGCCGAGAAGGCGGCGGCGCTGCAGGGGGAGTGCCGGAGCGCCCTCGAGCAGCTCTACGCCCAGGCGCCCCCCGCCCGGAACATCGCCGCCGACGCCGAGGGCGTCCTGGTCTTCCCGAACGTGGTCAAGGCCGGCCTCGGGATCGGCGGCGAGACCGGCAACGGCTGCCTCCTCCAGGGCGGCGAGGTCGCCGGCTACTACAACAAGAGCGGCGCCTCGATCGGCTTCCAGGCCGGCGCGCAGAGCCGGTCGGAGGTCATGATGTTCATGAGCGAGGCGGCGCTGGACAAGCTTCGCCGCCGCGAGGGCCTGGAGTTCGGCGCCGACGCCTCGGTGGTGGTGCTCGACATGGGCGCCGGCGGCACGCTCGACACCGGCACCATCGATTCCGAGGTGCTCGCGTTCATCTTCGGCGAGGCGGGGCTGATGGCGAGCGCCAGCCTGGAGGGCGCCAAGGTGACCCCGATCGACTTCGACTCCTGAGCGGGCGCCGACCGGGGAACCGCACGCGGGGAGGCGGGTGATGGCGACGATCAAGGGCAAGCTCGAGGCGCTGGGGCTGGTCCTGCCGGCGCCGATCCGGCCGCCGCCCGGGGTCGTGCTGCCGTTCTCCTGGGTCCGGGTGCGCGGCGAGCGGGCCTACGTCTCGGGGCACGTCGCGCTCGCCCCCGACGGCTCGCTCGCGCGGCCACTCGGCAAGGTCGGGATCGACCTGACCCTGGACGAGGGCTACCGGTCGGCGCGGCTGACCGCGCTCGCGATCCTCGCGAGCCTCGAGCGCGCCCTCGGCGACCTCGACCGGGTCGGGGCGTGGCTCCGGGTGTTCGGCATGGTCAACACGGCGCCCGGCTTCGACCGCTATCCGCTCGTGATCAACGGCTTCTCCGACCTGATCCTCGAGCTCTACGGCAAGGAGGCGGGCGACCACGCCCGCTCCGCGGTCGGGCTTGCGGGGCTGCCGTTCGGCGCGCCGGTCGAGATCGAGGCCGAGGTCGAGATCCGCCCGGCATAGGCAGGGCCGGCCCCGAACGCATTGGATCCGGGCGCCGCTTTGATCTCGCTCAACCCGAGGGCGGCGGATCGCGGGCAGGATCGGCTCCAGCTGCGTGACCTGACCGCCTGTGGAGGCTCGGATGCCGGAAGCTCGCTACGTCCGCTGGTTCGGCGATCTCTCGATCGACGACGTGCCGCTGGTCGGCGGCAAGAACGCCTCGCTCGGCGAGATGTACCGGGAGCTGACGGGGCAGGGAGTGCGGGTGCCGAACGGCTTCGCGGTGACCGCCGAGGCCTTCCGCCGCGCGCTGACCGACGCCGGCGCCTGGGACGAGCTGCACCGGCTGCTCGACTCCCTCGACAAGAGCGACGTCCGCGCCCTCGCCAGGGCCGGCGCCCGGGCCCGCGAGATCGTCTATGCCGCCGGCCTGCCGGACGCGGTCCGGGACGAGGTGCTCGAAGCCTACCGCAAGCTCGAGGAGGAGTACGGCCCGGAGCTCTCGGTCGCGGTCCGCAGCTCGGCGACCGCCGAGGACCTGCCGACGGCGAGCTTCGCCGGCCAGCACGACACCTTCCTCAACATCAAGGGCGAGGCGATGCTGCTCGACGCGGTGCGGCGCTGCAACGCGTCCCTGTTCACCGACCGGGCGATCTCGTACCGCACCGACCAGGGCTTCGACCACTTCAAGGTGGCGCTCAGCGCGAGCGTCATGAAGATGGTCCGCTCCGACCGCGCCTCCTCCGGGGTCATGTTCTCGATCGACACCGAGACCGGCTTCAAGGACGCGGTCTTCATCACCGGCGCCTACGGGATCGGCGAGAACGTGGTCAAGGGCACGGTCGACCCCGACGAGTACTACGTCCACAAGCCGACCTGGCGTAAGGGTCACCGGGCGGTGCTCCGCCGGGTCATGGGCGACAAGGCGGTTCGGATGATCTACGCCCACGGCCACACCCGGGAGCCCGTGGTCAACCGCCCGACGCCGAAGGCCGACCGCGCCCGCTACTGCATCACCGACGACGAGGTCCTGGAGCTCGCCGGCTACGCCATCGCCATCGAGGATCACTACAGCGCGCGCGCCGGGACGTTCCGGCCGATGGACATCGAATGGGCGAAGGACGGGGTCGACGGCCTCCTGTACATCGTGCAGGCGCGGCCGGAGACGGTCGCGTCGCAGAAGAACGCCGCGGTGATCGAGAGCTACGCCCTCAAGCAGAAGGGCCGCGTGCTGGCGACCGGGCGGGCGGTCGGCGGCAAGATCGGCCGCGGCCGGGCGCGGGCGATCCACGACGCCCACGAGCTCTCCCGGTTCAGGCCGGGCGAGGTGCTCATCGCCGACACCACGACCCCGGACTGGGAGCCGGTGATGAAGACCGCGGCCGCGATCGTCACCAACCGGGGCGGGCGCACCTGCCACGCGGCGATCGTCGCCCGCGAGCTCGGCATCCCGGCGGTGGTCGGGACCCAGCACGCGACCACCGATCTGCCGGACGGGGTGGAGGTCACGGTCTCCTGCGCCGAGGGCGACACCGGCCACGTCTACGAGGGCGCGCTCGACTTCGAGGTCACGCGCACGGACCTCACCGCGTTCAAGAAGCCGGCGACGCACATCATGATCAACCTCGGCAATCCGGAGCTGGCGTTCCAGACCGCGCAGATCCCGAACGACGGCGTCGGCCTCGCGCGGATGGAGTTCATCATCAGCGAGGCGATCAAGGCGCATCCGATGGCGCTGCTCCACCCGGAGAAGGTCGAGGACGCCGACGAGCGCCGCCGGATCGAGCAGCTGACCCAGGGCTTCGCCTCGGGCGCCGACTACTTCGTCAAGACCCTCTCCGAAGGGGTCGGCACGATCGCCGCGGCGTTCTACCCGAAGCCGGTGATCGTCCGCATGTCGGACTTCAAGACCAACGAGTACGCCGCCCTGATCGGCGGCCGCGCCTTCGAGATGCACGAGGAGAACCCGATGATCGGGTTCCGCGGCGCGTCCCGCTACGCGCATCCGGCCTACGAGGAGGGCTTCGCCCTCGAGTGCGCGGCGATGCGCCGGGTGCGCGAGACCATGGGGCTCACCAACCTGAAGCTGATGATCCCCTTCTGCCGCCGGATCGAGGAAGGGCGGAAGGTGCTGGAGGTGATGGCGAGGCACGGCCTGGTGCGCGGCGAGAACGGGCTCGAGATCTACGTGATGTGCGAGATCCCGAACAACGTCATCCTGGTCGACCAGTTCGCCGAGCTGTTCGACGGCTTCTCGATCGGCTCGAACGACCTGACCCAGCTGACCCTCGGCGTCGACCGGGATTCGGCGATGGTGGCGAGCAGCTTCGACGAGCGCGATCCCGGCATGCTGGAGATGCTCAAGCTCGCGGTCGAGGGCGCGAAGCGGAACCACCGCAAGGTCGGGATCTGCGGCCAGGCGCCGAGCGACTACCCGGAGATCGCGAAGTACCTGGTCGAGCTCGGGATCGACAGCCTGAGCCTGACGCCCGACAGCACGCTCAAGACCCTGCTCGAGATCGTCGAGCTCGAGAAGCAGCTCGGCCGCGCGCCGCGCGACGAGGGCCTGGTCCAGGACCTCCCGCTCCAGGCGGCGGAGTAGGTGGAGCCGCGGCACGGGGGGCGCTACGATCCTCGCCTGGCTCTGATCAGGAGGCGGAGATGACCGGGAAGACGCCGAACGCCAAGAACCACGAGGGGCTCTCCGAGCTCGCCTCGCGCTTCGTCGACGTCCACGAGCTGCCGTGGGAGAAGACCCGCTACCCCGGGATCGAGACCAAGACGCTCCTGATCGACAAGGCGTCCGGCCTGCTCACCGCGCTGCTCAGGATGGCGCCGGGCGCGCGGCTCCCCGACCACGAGCACGTGATGATCGAGCAGACCTTCATGATCGAGGGTGCCCTGGTCGACGACGACGGGGTGTGCACCGCCGGCAACTACGTCTGGCGCCCGGCCGGCAGCCGGCACCAGGCGTGGTCCCCGAACGGCGGGCTGATGCTCGCGATGTTCCAGGTCCCGAACAAGTTCTTCGAGGAAGGCGGCGACATCGTCGACGTGCTCGGCCAGGAGTGGGAGAGCGCCTGGGGAGGCAGCACGAACCTGAAAGCCGCCGGCTGAGCCCCGGCGCCGCCGCCCCGCACCAGCCGCGCTTGAGATCGGGTGGCGGCGCGCCCATGATCATCGCCTGATCATGGGGAGCCGGCCATGGCGGACCTGGCCGCCTGGCTCGAGCGGATCGGGCTCGGAGAGTACGCCGGCGCCTTCGCCGAGGCGGCGATCGACCTCGACGTCCTCCCCGACCTCACGGAAGCGGATCTGGCCGATCTCGGGGTCAGGCTCGGCGATCGCAAGCGCCTCCTGAAGGCGATCGCCGCGCGCGGGGACGAGGCCGCTCATCCGCACCCTCTGCCTGCGCGCGAGGTGCCGGCGCAGGCGCCGCCGTCCCCAGCGGCGGAACGGCGGCAGCTGACCGTGATGTTCGTCGACCTGGTCGGTTCGACCGCGCTCAGCGGGCGCCTCGACCCCGAGGACATGAGCCAGGTCATGCGCGCCTACCACGGGCGCACCAGCGAAATCATCCGGCGCTGGGGCGGCCACGTCGCCAAGTACCTGGGCGACGGCGTGCTCGCCTACTTCGGCTGGCCGCAGGCGCACGAGGACGACGCCGAGCGGGCGGTGCGCGCCGGCCTCGCGCTCACAAATGCCATCGCCGAGATCTATGACGGTGCCGGAAACAAGCTTGCGGTCCGGAT
>DASUSF010000182.1:0-29171 GCA_036375275.1 Geminicoccaceae bacterium
ACGGCGATCGGCAAGCATAGGGCCCGGCCCGACGTCCGCAAACCCGACTGGCCGGCCGCCCTGGTGCCGCCGCCGGCCGCAGGCCAGAGCGGATCCCGATATGACGGAACCGCCTGCAAGCGGTTCCGATCCGGTGAATCCGCTCTATCCATTGAAACAGAGCAATTTTCTTCCGATGAGCGGAAGGCCGTCGCGGTTCGAAGCGGTTCTGTCTCATCGGAAATTGCTCTAGAAGCGGCGACAGATCGAAAAGGGAGGCGGAGGCATGCCCGAGATCAAGACCACCGTCGTCGGCTCGTATCCGATTCCGGCCTGGCTCGCCGCGCAGCCGAGCGAGCAGGCGGTGGTCGACGCGACCCGGGTGGTCCTGCACACCCAGGAGCAGGCCGGGATCGACCTGGTGTGCGACGGCGAGCTGTACCGGTTCGATGTCAATCATCCCGAGACCAACGGCATGATCGACTACTTCGTCCGGCCGATGGCCGGGATGCGGACCGGGGTCACCTTCGAGGAACTGAAGGCATACCGCAGCCGGCCCGGCATGGCGTTCCGGGCGAAGCCGCCGGCGGTCTGCGACGGGCCGGTCGGCCACGGCACGCTCGATCTGCAATCGCCCTGCGCCCGCGCCCGCAGCCTGACCCGGCGGCCGTTGAAGTTCACGGTCACGGGGCCGCACATGCTGGCCAAGACCGTGCACGATCTTCACTACCGCGAGCCGGAGGCGCTGGCGCATGCGATCGCCGACGTGCTGGCCGGGCAGGTCGCCGGCCTGGATGCCGACGTGATCCAGCTCGACGAAGCCAACCTGCCCGGTCACCCGGACGAGTGGCGCTGGGCTGCGGACGCGCTGAACAAAGTCCTGCGCGCGATTCCGACCACGCCGGCGGTCCACCTCTGCTTCGGCAACTACGGCGGGCAGACCGTGCAGCAGGGCACCTGGGCGAAGTTGATCGACTACCTGAACGCGCTGCACGCCGACCACGTGGTCCTCGAGTGCGCCCATCGGCCGCCGGACGAGCTCGAGGTGTTCCGCGAGCTCCGCCCCGACATCGGCTTCGGCCTCGGCGTCGTCGACATCAAGCGGACCGAGGTCGAGAGCGCCGACCAGATCGCGCGTGCGATCGAGCGCGCGGAGCGGATCCTCGGGCCCGGCCGGGTCCGCTACATCCACCCCGACTGCGGGTTCTGGATGCTGCCGCGCGCGGTCGCGGACGCCAAGATGCGGGCGCTCGTGCTCGGGCGCGACCGGTTCGCGCGCGGCGGGCCGACGGCAGGATGAAGGACCGGGCCGTGCGCACGCCGCGCGGAGATTTTCAGAGGCCGATGTAGGCGCGGCGGACGTCGTCGTTGGCGAGCAGCTCGGACGAGGCGCCCTCGAGCTTGATCCGCCCGGTCTCCAGCAGGTAGGCCCGGTCGACCACCTTCAGGACCTGCTGGATGTTCTGCTCGACGATCAGCACCGTGAAGCCTTCGGCGCGGATCCGCCGCACCAGATCGAACACCTGCTGGACGACCACCGGGGCGAGGCCCGCGGACGGCTCGTCGAGCAGGAGCAGCTTCGGGCCGCTCATCAGGCCGCGGCCGATCGCGCACATTTGCTGCTCGCCCCCGCTCATCGTTCCGGCGAGCTGGTGCCGGCGCTCCTGCATGCGCGGGAACAGCTCGTAGACGAAGGCGAGGCGCTCGTCGTGCCGGGCCCGCGCACGCGCCGGGAAGGCGCCGATCCTGAGGTTCTCCTCGACCGTCAGCTTCGGGAAGAGCCGCCGGTTCTCGGGGACATGGGCGATGCCGAGCTCGATCACCTCGTGCGCCGGGACGTCGTTGAGACGCTGGCCCGACATGCGGATCTCGCCGGCGGACACCTCGATCAGCTTCGAGATCACTCTGAGGAGCGTGGTCTTGCCGGCGCCGTTCGGTCCGATCACCGCCACCGCCTCGCCCGCCTCGACCTCGAGCGAGACGTCGAACAACGCCTGGAAGCCGCCGTATCCGGCAGAGACGTTCTCCAGCTGCAGCACGCCCCGCTCCTCAGGCCGATGCGCTTCCGCGCGCCGGCGTCCGAAGCGCCTCTTGTGGCACGCGCGGCGGGACCGGGAAAGGGGGCGGGGGCAGGGCAGCGCCCGCGGTCCCGCCGCGGTCCCGACCTCAACGCGAGCGCGAACCCCGAGCGCCGTGGTAGCGTTGCCTCATCACCAACGTGCCGGCGCCGGTCGCCGCGGCGGCGAAGAGTCACCTTGAAGGAGACACCATGACGACGATCGATGCGCTGGACCTCGAGGCGATCCGCCGGCGACTGGAGGCGGAGCGCGACGAGCTCCAGGAGAGCAGCGAGCACAGCGAGGCCGCGCGCCGGCCCGTCACCCTGGATCAGCCGAGCCTCGGCCGGCTGTCGAGGATGGACGCCCTGCAGGACCAGGCGATGGCGCTGGCGACCGAGGAGCGCCGGCAGCGGCGGCGGCAGCGGATCGGCGCCGCGCTGGAGCGGCTCGAGCGGGACGAGTACGGGCTGTGCGTGCGATGCGGCGAGGAGATCGGGCCGAAGCGGCTCGAGCTCGACCCGTCGGTGCCGACCTGCCTCGCCTGCGCGGATGCCGCCGGCTGATGCGGCGCCTCCGGCCGGCGGCTCAGCCCATCAGGTTGTCCATGATCGAGAGGATCGCCGGGCCCATCAGCACGATGAACAGGGTCGGCAGAATGAACACGATCATCGGCACGGTCAGCACCGCCGGCAGCCGCGCCGCCTTCTCCTCCGCCCTCATCATGCGCTGATCGCGGAACTCGTGGGCCAGCACCCGCAGCGACTGGGAGAGCGGCGTGCCGTACTTCTCGGTCTGGACCAGCGTGTTGACCACGCCGCGGATCGCCGGGAGGTTGGTCCGGCGGTTGAGGTTGTGCAGCGCCTGGCGGCGGTCGGGCAGGAAGCCGAGCTCGACCGAGGTCAGCGACAGCTCCTCGGCGAGCTCCGGGCTGGCCGCTCCGGTCTCGCCCGCGACCCGCTCCAGCGCGGCGTCCAGGGCGAGCCCGGATTCGGCGCAGATCACCAGGAGGTCGAGCCCGTCGGGCAACGCCTTCTGCAACGCCTTCTGGCGCTTGGTGATCGCATTGGAGAGGTAGATCTCGGGCGCGAAGAAGCCGAGCAGCGCGGCGCCGCCGAGCACGAGGAGGCGCGGCCCCTGGGCCAGCTCGCCGACCTGCAGGAGATAGACCCAGAGGAAGGCGAGCCCGCCCAGGGCGACCGGCATGGCCAGCTTGAAGAACATGAACAGGACGATGCTGTCCCGGGAGCGGAGCCCGGCCTGGGCGAGCTTGTCGTGCAGCTTCGCCGCCTGCTCGCTCCCGAGCAGCCTCATCCGGCCGACCAGCTGGCGCATCAGGGTCATGCCGTCGGCGCGCCGCGACGGCCGGCGGTTGATCTGCATGAGCTGGCCGCGGAGCTCCGTCCGCCGCGCGGTCAGCATCCGCAGGCGCCGCTCCATCGGGTTGCTCTCGAGCAGCGCGTACCAGACCGCGAGCACCACGAAGAAGGCGACGCTGGACGCCATCGCCACGAACATGGTGTCGGGCGTGAGCCCGAACGGCAGAGCGTTCACGAGCGAGTTCATATTTCGAAGCGCACCAGTTTGGCCATGATGCCGAGGCCGATCGTCAGGCTGGTCAAGCCCATGCCGATCATCACCCACCCCCTCGGGTCGATGAACAGCTTGCTTATGTACTCGGGGTTGATGAGGTAGATGATCGTCGCCATGATGAACGGCAGCGAGCCGATGATCATGGCGGAGGCCCGGGCCTCGGACGACATCGCCTTGACCTTGAGCCGCATCTGCTCGCGGCGACGGACCATGTCGGACAGCTTTTCCAGGATCTCGGCGAGGTTGCCGCCCGTCTCCTGCTGGATGGCGAGGCTGATCACCAGGAAATTGAACTCCGGGATCTGCAGTCGCCTGGCGGTCGCCCAGAGCGCCTCGTCGAGGTTGACGCCGATCTTCACCTGGTCGGCGATGTAGCGGAACTCGGTGCCGACCGGCGCCGCGATCTCGCTGCCGATGGTGTTGATCGCCTCGCTCGCCGGCAGGCCCGAGCGGATGCCGCGGACGATCAGGTCGAGCGCTTCCGGCAGCAGGTTGGTGAACTTCCGCACCCGCTTGTTGATCCGTCGCCCGATGTAGAGGTGCGGCAGACCGAGGCCGATCGCGATCGAGAGCGGCAGGGCGATCATCCAGCCGAGGCCATAGCCCCAGCCGATCCCGACTCCGCTGAGCAGGGCGAGCCCGAGGCAGACCAGAAGGTAGTCGCCGACGTTGAGGCGGAGCCCGCTGCGTTCCAGTCGGAGCCGCATCATGGCGATGTTGGGCAGGGTCCGCTTGAGCAGGCGGTCGAGCTGCCGGATCGAGCTGTCCTTCCGGTTCCGCCTCAGGCTCTCCGGTGCCGAGGCGCCGGACTCCCCGACCGGCGCCGCACGCGGGGCCCGGGTGACCCGGTCGAGCCGCCGCTGCAGCTTCCGCTCGTCGCGCTGGAAGACGGCGACCCACAGCGCCGCCACCAGGCCGATGGCGACGAGGCTGCCGCCGAACACCGCCGCCACGAGCAGGTTCGGATCGGCTGCGATCTGG
The DNA here is from genome assembly GCA_036375275.1 of Geminicoccaceae bacterium. Lineage (GTDB taxonomy): Bacteria > Pseudomonadota > Alphaproteobacteria > Geminicoccales > Geminicoccaceae > DASUSF01. The sequence goes on from DASUSF010000182.1 coordinate 4,611, forward strand.
TCGATCATCGGGATCATGCCATCATCGCCTGGATCAGCGCGCGGTCGAGGCCGAAGTACGCGGCGCGCTTGGTGAAGTGGGGCCGGACGCCGCTCGACTTGAAGCCGCCCACGAGCGTGCCGTCGCGGGCTTCGCCCTCGAATTGGTAGGTGAAGAGGTCCTGGGTCGTGACCACCTCGCCTTCCATGCCGACGACCTCGGTGACGTGGGTCACGCGGCGAACGCCGTCGCGCATCCGCTGCACCTGGACGATCATGTGGACCGCGCCGGTGATCTGGGTGCGGACCGCCTTGCTCGGCAGGTTGGTGCCGGCCATGCCGATCATGTTCTCCATCCGGGTCAGCGCCTCACGCGGATTGTTGGCGTGCAGCGTGCACATCGACCCGTCGTGGCCGGTGTTCATGGCCTGCAGCATGTCGAGCGCCTCGGGACCGCGCACCTCGCCGCAGATGATGCGGTCGGGCCGCATGCGGAGCGCGTTCTTGACCAGGTCGCGCATGTTGATCTCGCCGGTGCCCTCGAGGTTCGCAGGCCGGGTCTCGAGGCGGACCACGTGCGGCTGCTGGAGCTGGAGCTCCGCCGCGTCCTCGATCGTCACCACCCGCTCGGCCGAATCGATCAACTGCGACATGGCGTTGAGCATGGTCGTCTTGCCCGACCCGGTGCCGCCCGAGATGACGATGTTGAGCCGGCAGGCCGAGGCAATCTTCAAGACCTTGGCGAGGTTCTCGGAAATGTTCCGCTGGCGGCTCATCACGTCCAGCGTGATCGACTTCTTCGCGAACTTGCGGATCGAGATCGAGCAGCCGTCGATCGCGAGCGGCGGCGCGATGATGTTGACCCGGGAGCCGTCCGGCAGGCGGGCGTCGCAGATCGGGCAGGTCTCGTCGACGCGCCGGCCGACCCGGGTCACGATCCGCTGCGCGACGTTCATGACGTGGGCGTTGTCGCGGAACCGGACGTCGGTCAGCTCGAGCTTGCCCTTGCGCTCGACGTAGACCTGGAACGGCCCGTTGACCATGATGTCGTTGATCGACTCGTCCGCGAGCAACGGCTCGAGCGGGCCCAGGCCGACCATGTCGTCGACCAGGGTGACGGTCATCTCCTGCTGCTCGCGCGGGGTGACCGAGAGCTTCTCCTCGGCGACGATCTCGCCGATCAGCTCCGCGATCTGGCGCTGCAGCTCGTCGCGCTGGAGCTTGGCCGCGGCCGAGGCGTCGATCCGGTCGAGGAGCGCGAGCTGGATCCTGGCGAAGACCGCCTTGGCCGCCTGGACCCGCTTTTCACTCGCGGCCTGATTGATCGGCGTCGGAGCCGGCCTGGCCGGCGGCGCCTTGGCCGGCGGCGGGGCTGCCGGCTGGCCGTCCGTCTGGGTCCGCGTGCCCTGATCCGGAGCGGTGATCTCCGCCGTCTGTCGTCGACCGAACATCGAGGGCTCAGCCCTTCTTCAAAAGCTTCTGCCACACCTTCGAGCGCTGCGGCGCGCTGCCGGGAGTGGGGCCGCAAAGCCGGTCGGCGATGTCCTTGAGCCCGGTCGCGACCGGGCCCCGCGTGCCGGCGACCGGCTGGCCGAAGTTGGTCGCGGTCGCGACCGTCCGCGAATCGAACGGCAGGCTGAAATCGACCTTCCGGTTGATCCCCTTCTCGAACTCCTGGCGCGGCATCTCGCCCTGGCGGTGCTCGCCGACGCGATTGGCGATGACCAGCTGCTGGCAGGACGCGTTGACCGTCGGCATGAGCCCGGCAAAACGCATGGTGTCGCGCATGCCGGCGAGCGACAGATCGGTCACCAGCAGCAGATCGGTCGCGGTCTGGACCACCTGCTGGGTGCAGGGGTTGGGCGTGCGCGGCAGATCGACCACCACGTAGTGGAACTTGGAGCGCAGCTCGGTGAGCAGGAGCTCCAGCGCCGCGTAGTCGAGCAGCAGGGTCTCGTCGGGGCTCTCCTCGGCGCTCAGCACGAACAGCCGTTCGGAGTGCTGGACCAGGATCCGGTCCATCAGCAGACCGTCGATCCGGTTCGGGTTCTCGAGCGCCTCGCGGAGCCCGTGGCTGGGCTCGAGGTCGAGGGCGAGCGCGACCGTGCCGAACTGCAGATCGAGGTCGACCAGAGCCACCCGGCGGCGGCGCTCCTCGGCGATCAGCCAGGCGAGGCTGCTCGCGATCATGGTCGTGCCGGCGCCGCCGCGCGTCCCCATCACCGCGACCAGCTTGCCGAGCTTCGCGCCACCCTTCACCGACACGGTCTGGTCGGTCGCGGCGAGAACCGCCCGGTGCAGCAGCGATGGCGTGATCGGCTTGACCAGGTAGTCGCTGACCCCGTGCTGGAGCAGGTCGCGGAACAGCACGCAGTCGTTCTTCTCGCCGATGGCGACGACGGTCACGCCGGGCTCGCACACGTCGGCCAGGGCGTTGATGTCCGACAGCGGCATCTCGGAGCCGGACAGATCGATCAGGAGCAGCTTGGGCGAGCGATGCTCGCCCAGATGCCGGACCGCGGCGCGCGCATCGCCCTTGCGGAGCGACGCGTGCGGCAGCATCAGCTCGCCGACCACCTGATCGACGACGTCGTGGGTCGCCTGGTCGTTGACGAACGCCAGGAACTGGTCGCGCGGGTCCTGGCTCGGCGGCTGGCCTGGCGCGGTCGTGGCGAGAGCGGTGGCCATCACTCCAGCACCTCCTGCTTGAGCTCGGTGACCTCGCCGCGCCGGTAGCGGGCGATCGCCTCCGCCTCGCGCACGCCGTCGGCCGGCCCGAGCGAGCGGCCGCGGGCAAGATCGCGCGGGTCGTCGATCATCAGTCCGAGGTTGGTCCGGGTCGCGCAGCCGAAGTTGCTGTGCGGGTTGTTGGCGAAGTCGGTGCCGCTTTCGACGCTCCAGTCCGGGCAGGGCGGCAGCACCACCACGTGGCGGTCGATGACCACCTCGACCCGGCGGTTCTCGCGCCAGACCTCGGGGCCGGAGCCGAGCACCTCGGGTGCCCGCTCGCCGTACGCGGCGAGGTGCATGGTGACCCCGCGAAGGCCCTCCTGGCGGAGCATGTCCTGCACGCTCCGGGCGCGTCGGGCGGAGAGATCGAGGTTGTACGGGTCGGAGGCGCGCTCATCGGCGTGGCCTTCGATCCGGATCGCGTCGTTCTGGTTCGGCGCGAGCGCGGCGAGGAAGGCGCGCAGGCGGCCCTGCTCGGCGGCGTCGATCCGGGCGCTGTCGGTCGCGAAGTGGACCTCGTGCCGGTACTCGGCCGGGCGCACCTCCAGTTCCTTGGGCGATCCGGCCGCGGACCAGCCGAGGGCCGGGTTCGTCTCGGTCGCCGGGCCGCCGGCGCAGGCGCCGAGCGCCAGGCCGAGCAGCGCCAGGTTGAACAGGGGCCAGCCGAGGGCCGCCCGGGAGCGGCGGCGCGCCGGCGGAAGGCGATGGGCGGTCATCGGAGCGTCTCCTATTCCAGAACGAAGCCGACGGGACCGACCAGGCGCTTCGCCTCGGGGGTCGAGGGCGCGGGCCGGCCCTCCTGCAGCTCGGCGCTGTGCAGGCGGCCCTCGAGGATCCGCTCGACGTCGGTCGGCGCCTTGTAGCCGTCGGTCGGGCGGGCGACGAGCCGGGGCTCGCGGATCGGCCGGACGAGGTAGGGCGTGACCATGATCACGAGCTCGCTCTCGTTGCGCTGGAAGCGCTGCGAGCGGAACAGGGTGCCGAGCACGGGCAGGTCGCCAAGTCCCGGAAATTTGCTCACCGCGTTCTGCACGTCGGACGCGAGCAGGCCGCCGATCATGAAGCTCTGGCCGCTGCCCAGCTCGACGGTGGTCTCGGCGCGCCGGGTGGCGAGCGCGGGGATGGTCAGGCCGGAGACGGTGATCGCGCCGTTGTCGGTGAGCTCGCTGACCTCGGGCCGGACGCGGAGGCTGATCCGCTGGGCGGAAAGCACCGTCGGGGTGAAGGCGAGGCTGATGCCGAACTCCTTGAACTCGATCTTGATCTCGTTGTCGTCGGTGGCGACCGGGATCGGGAACTCGCCGCCGGCGAGGAAGCTCGCCGTCTCGCCGGAGAGCGCCGTGAGGTTCGGCTCGGCCAGGATGCTGACCAGGCCCTCCTCGGCGAGGGCGTCGAGGGCGGCGCTGATCGAATCGCCGTCGCCGGTGTAGTTGCCGAACACGCTGCCCGGCGTCGAGCCGCCGAAGTTGGCCGGCGCGCGCGGGATCGCGCCGCCGCCGTTGATGATGTCGCGGCCGGTCGCGAAGCCGAAGGTGAAGTCGCCGACGTCGAACAGGGCTTCCCAGTTGATGCCGAACTCCTTGATCACCTCGCGGCTGACCTCGGCGACCTGGACCCGGAGATGCACCTGGGTCGGCGAGCTGACGCGGACGCGGTTGAGCAGGGTCTCCTCGCTGCCGAGGAAGCGGGCCGCGAGCTCGCGCAGCTCCTGTGCCTCGACCGGCGAGTTCAGCGAGCCTTCGAGCACGATGCTGCCGTCGACGCTGCTGAGCTCGATGTCGTTGCCCGGCATCAGCTGGTCGATGGCGCGCTGGAGCCCGGACAGGTTGTGGCGCACCGTGACCACGGACCGGACCAGCAGCTGGTCGTTCTCGTCGACCGCGTAGAGGCTCGTGGTCCCGGCGCGCCGGCCGAACAGGTACACGATGGTCGGCGACTGCGCCTGCACGTCGGCGATCTCGGGGTCCGCCACGAACACCGTGGCGGCCGGCCGCGGCAGGCGGATCACCTGGCCCTTCCTGACCTCGAGCACGACGTTGCTGTCCGGGCCGATGGTCTCGGCGCGCGCCTCCTGACCCTGGGCGGGATCCGGGCGGACGACGAGAAGGGCCGCCAGCGCGCCGGCGGCGAGGAGGCGGAGCAGGGCGCCTCCTTCGGCACGGAGCCGCCAGCTGCGGAGCGGATCGAAGATCATCAGTTGCTTCCCTCTTGCACGTCGACGTTCTCGGTCGCGCGGCCGCGCAGGACGAGGAGACGGTTGCCGAAGGTGTCGACCTTGCGGAGCACCTGCGAAACGTCACTGTCCCAGGTGAAGGTCGGGCCTTCGGCGAGCTCGGTCGGCGTGCCGGCCTGATCGCCCGAGGCCAGGCTCCTGAGGCTCAGCGACAGCTTCCCGAGCTCGGTGATCAGCGTGACCTCCTCGGCCTGGCGCGGCGTCACCTCCAGGGTTGCGGTGCGCGCCTTCTCGTTCGCCTCACCCTCCTCCGGCGTGTCGTCGGTCGCCACGCCCATCGCGATCACGCGGATGTCGCTCAGGACGGTCTCGCTGACCCGCCGGGTCGCCTTGTCGCCGCTGATCGTCTGGGTCAGGATCAGGTCGACCCGGTCGCCCGGGAAGATCAGCCCGGCGTTGCCCGAGATCGCCGTGATCGGCACCGAGACCGCGCGCGCCCCCGGCTCGAGCACCGCGGCGAGGAAGCCGCGCTCGCCCGGCTTGACCACGCCGCCATCGGTGATCGGCTCGCCGCCGGCGATGCCCCGCCTGACCACGGCGCCGATCAGGTCCTCTTCCGAGCGCTGGTCGCGCAGGAAGTAGGACGCCGGGACGTCGTCGGTCGGCCAGCGCTGCCAGCGGAGCTGCTTGGGCTTGATGAAGCTGCCGGCAGGCAGCGGGACGTCGGCGACCAGGACCTCGTGGATCGCCTCCTTGGGCGGCGGAGCGGCGACCGCGGCGATCGTGGTCTGCTGGCCCTCGATCCAGCTCCGCGCGTACATCGCGGTGGCGCCGGCCACGACCACGGCAACCAGTAGGACGAGGATGCGACGGGCACCCATGGCAGCCTCCTTAGATCGACTTCAGATGCTGGAGCGCGACGGCGAGGCCGCCGGTGGCGATGGCGACGCCGTAAGGCAGGGTGACCGGCAGCGCCTGCTCGCGGTCACCGCCCGCCGGCGACCGATCGGCCGGAACCGGGCGGAGCGGACCGAGCGTCGGGCGGAGCGGCACGAGCAGCGGGACGATCATCCAGCCGTAGCGCTGCCAGGCGAGGCCCGCGATCGCGAGCAGGCCGCCGGTCAGGCTCATCACGGTGGCGAACAGGGCGAGGTGCTCCATCCCGGCCCAGAGGGTCACCACCGTGATCAGCTTGACGTCGCCCCCGCCCAGGATCTGCCGCGCGAACAGGACGGCACCGATCATGAAGGCGGCGAGCGCGATCACGAGCGCGATCGGCCAGCCGCCGGCTTCGGGAGCGGCCACCAGCCAGGGCGCCCAGAGCACGCCGACGCCGAGCACCAGCCAGTTCGGGATCCGGCGGCTGCGCAGATCCTCGAGCGCCGCCACCAGCAGGAGGGCGGCGTAGAGGGCGAGGCAGAGAGGCGCGCTCATGGTGTCGAGGTCGACGAACCGGGCGGCTCAGGAGAGCACCGAAGCGATGGCGCTGGTGATCTGGTTCATCGGCAGGCCGATCAGCGAGTCCCGCAGCATCTCGAGCACCCCGACCAGAGCGAGGGCGACGAGTGCCGCGATGAGGCCGTACTCGATGGCGGTCGCGCCGCGCCGGCAGGCAGCGATCGCGGTGGCCGGGATCGCGATGGCGCGGAGCCTCGGCTCGAGCACGGTCAGAAGTCTCTGCATCGTCGTCTCCCGGATCACGCCTTTGAAGGAGCAGAGGTCGCGCCGGCCCGATCGGATCGGCGCGACCATCTGCCTGACCGCCGCGCCCGACCGGACACGGCGAACGCGATCGATCAGGTGGCGGCAGCGCCGTCGAGCGAGGTCGACACGGCGGTGAAGATGTTGTTGAGGCTGTCGCCCAGCGCGCCGAGCACGGTGATGATGGCGACCGCGACCAGGGCCGCGATCAGGCCGTACTCGATCGCGGTCGCGCCGCTCTCGTCCTTCAGAAGCTTGCGAATGGTGCTCATGGAACGTTTCCCCACGCGGATTGCGGTTACACGTCCCACTGTTGCTCAAATAGATTAACGATCGGTGTAGCCAGCATCTTGCGCTTTGTCGTCATGAAGCGGTGGGCGACAGGATGCATTCAAGTATATCGGTAGTCACGACCCGGCGAGGATTGGCGGCGGCAGGCCGGCGAAGCCGGCACCAGAGGGTCGGAGCCGTCAGACGCGGCAGCGGAGCATGGTCCAGGGGAGCGGTGTCCGCACCTCCTCGACCCGCGCGAAGCGGCCGACCAGCCGGACGAAGCGCCGGGTCGAGAAATGCTGCAGGTGGCCGGGGGTGTTGCCGAGGGCACCGAGGTAGTGGCCCCGGACGACGTTCAGGACCCGCCAGAGCGGCTCGCGCGGCACGCTCACGATGAGATGCGGTCGCGCGAGCTCGGCCAGGCGGGCGAGCGCGGCTTCGGGATCGGACACATGCTCCAGGACCTCGCACGCGACCACCAGCTCCGCGGAATCGCGCGTCGGCTGCAGGTCGTGCAGATCACGGACCTCGAGCGCGTCGGCGAGCCCGAGCGGAGCGAGGCGCCGCCGCGCTTCGGCGATCGTGGACGCACAGACGTCGGTGCCGCGGATGCGCAGCCCGGCGCGGGCGAAGCGCTCGAGCAGGTGGCCCTCGCCGCAGCCGACCTCGTGGACGGCCCGTGCGCCGGTCGCGACGACCAGGTCGTCGAGGCAGGCGAGGAAGTTCCGGACCATCACCCGGGCCAGCGGGTTTCGGCTCGCGTACTTGGGATAGACGTTGCCGCCGATCACCGGCTCGCGGAGGGTCTCGGAGCGCATTGGCCGGCTCCTCAGGCGGCTGCGGAATCGCCGGGCGAGCGCCGGGTGCCGCATCGTTCGATGGTCGCATCCGGGCTCCGGAAGCTCTCGCGCGCGAGCAGCTTCTCGAGCAGCTTCCGGTTCACCGCGATCAGGTCGGCGAGGATTCCGATCAGCACCGTGACGGCGCCGAGCGTCATCAGCATGGTCGCCAGGATGACCGACTGGACGTGGCCGTCGCCCTCGCCCGCGAGCGCGAAGCCGAGGTAGCGGACCGCGAAGGCGAAGCCGGCCGCGAACGCAAGCAGTCCGAGGCCGAGAAAGAAGCGAAGGGGACGGTAGGTGGCGAAGCTCCGGAGGATCGTGATCGCCGAGCGGAGCACATAGCTCGGCATGCTCCGGACCAGGCGCGAGGGGCGGAGGTCGGGATTGGTCCGCACCGGCACCGAGGCCACGCCGAGGCGACTGTGGCCGGCGGCGATGATGGTCTCGAGGGTGTAGGTGTATTCGCCGTGCACGTGGAGGCGTCGCGCCGCGGCACGCGACAACGCACGGAATCCGCTCGGCGCGTCGACCACCTCGGTGCGTGAGGCCGCGCGCACGACCATGCTGCCCACGAGCTGGAGCGTCTTCTTCATGGTCGAGAAGTGCGCCGTGCCCGCGATCGGTCGGGCGCCGACCACGAGGTCGGCGCTGCCGTCGAGGATCGGCCGGATGAGCTTCGGGATGTCGCGCGCGTCGTACTGGTTGTCGGCGTCGGTGTTGACGATCACGTCGGCGCCGACCTCGAGCGCCGCTTCCAATCCGGCGGCGAAGGCCCGGGCGAGGCCGAGGTTCCGGCCGAGCCGGACGATGTAGTCGGCGCCGTGCGCCCGCGCGACCTCGACCGTGGCGTCGCTGCTGCCGTCGTCGATCACCATCCAGCGGACCGCCGCCACGCCCGGCACCTCGCGGGGCAGGGCGGCCATGGTGACGCCGAGCGTCCCGGCCTCGTTGAAGCAGGGGATCTGGATGACGAGGACCGGTCGGCCGGTCATGCCCCGGACCCTCGCGACCCGGTCGCGACCCCGGGAGGGGCATGCTCGAAGAGGCGCACGTCGGAAGTCGACCGGCCCGGCATCGGTACCGGACGCAGCCAGGGGGGGAAGTCCCCCCCGAGCAGTCGGTCATACAGCGTCGGCGCCCGACGGCGCGCGGCCGCTTCGACGAAGCCCGCTTCGGACGCGCTGCCGCAGATCAGGATCCAGTCGGCTCCGTGCTCCCGCAGCAGCGCCCCGGCATGGGTTGGATCCCTGCTGGCGAACGTCTCCGCGGTCGCTGCGAAACCCGGCTGCGGCCGGTGGTTCGGGATCGACAGAACCGCGTGGTGGGTCCGGTAGAGGAGCTCCGGTCCGACGTCCGCGATCGCCATGATGGTGCGGGGTTCCGTGGAGAGACGGTTCAGGAGCGGAGCCAGATCCCTCACCGGGCACGCGCCGCTCGCCGTCTCGACCGGCGCCGGGCCAGGGAGGAGCCCGGCCGCGCCGAGGGTCCAGAGCAGGCTAAGGGCGACCGCAGGCGGGCGGACCAGAACCAGCCGGACCCCGGACGTGCGCCGCGTCAGACCCCGGAGCAGCTCTCCGATCGCAGCGGCGTAGGGCACCACCAGCAGGCTCTCGGCGTAGATCCCCCAGCGAACCTGGTGGAATGTGAGCGGCAGCGTCAGCCCCAGCCCCAGCGCGACCGGCAGCCACCGCCGCCGCTCGACCGCGTCTCCCTTGATCAGCCGGGTGATCAGGAACGGCACCGCGATGAGCGCGAGGCCGCTCCAGAAGAGCAGCCGGTTGAGAAACGTGCCGATCTCGCCGTTTCTCAGCCACTCGAGCCGGACCGGCGGCTGGATCTCGAGAATTCGGCTGAGGCGGAGTTCCTGGTACACCGGGTCGACCCTGCCGAGGATGCCGTGGCGAAGGTCGGGGAACAGAGCCATCATCAGGATGGTCACGAGCAGCGCGCCCGCGAGGCTGGTGAGCAGCCGGACCGGCCACCGCTCCGCCCGGGTCGTTGCCGCCACGCGCCGCGCGCTCCACCAGAAGACGGTGATCATGGCGAACAGGACCACGTGAACCAGCGAGATCCGGTCGGCCTCGGCCGCCAGCAGGTCGTGGCCGCCGCGCTCGATCAGCAGGGCGAGGCCTGCGATCGACGCGGTCGCCAGCGCAAACTCCTGGCTCACCGGCGCGAGCCTCCGCTCTCCGGCGAGCCAGGGCAGGCCGAGGGTGATCATGAAGATCGCGATGAAGATCAGGGATTCGCTGCTGATCCAGAGCGCGATGCCGGCGACGAAACCCGCGAGCCGGGCCGCCTTGAGCGGAGCGCCGAGCTGGGGATCGAGCGCGCGCACGACGAGCCCGAGCGCGATCAGGAACAGCAGGAGCAGGATGCTGTGATGGTCGGCGCGACCGAGGCCGCCGTACCCCAGCACCGCGGGCTGGAGCAGGAGCAGGAGACAGGCGAGGAAGCGCTCCTGACGGGCGAGCAGCGGCGCGCATGCCAAGTCAAGCGCCAGCAGCGCGAGACCGAGCATGACCGGGCTGATCAGCTGGCCCGTCAGGAGCAGTGCGCTCTCGAAGCCCATGGCCGGAGCGAGCAGACGGGCGCCGAGCCAGAGCATCAGATCCAGCGGCCTCGTCCAGTGCTGGACATGACCGCCGGTTGCGGGGCCGACCCGGGCTTCGCGGGAATCGAACCAGCTGGCACCGCCCTCGAGCCCCTGCACGCGGACGAGGCGCATGTAGGCGTCGGGGTCGGCGAGACCCGCCAGGTCGTATCCACCGGTCACCTTGGCGACCAGGACCTGGACCAGGATCAGCACCCCGAGCGGGAGCAGGATCAGCCAGCCGAGGTGATCCCGGGTCTGGTGGGGCAGGGGGGCAGGGCAGGTGACGGCAGTGGACATGAACGTCAGGGCTTGAGCCGGCGGCGGATGACCGTCCTCAGGCTCGGCGGTTTCGGTAAAGATCTCGCTAACGTTCGCTCGCCTGCTCAGCGCTTCTGGCGCATGCCATGACCCAGGGCGCGCGCGCCAGGCGCGGCCCGCGGCCGCTCGCGCTGCACCTCGCTGCCGCGCGTGCGGCGTGGGCGGGGCCCGCCGCCTCCCGCGAAGACCGGGAACGCTTCCTCGCCTTCCTCGAAGGCGTCCGACGCTATCATGCGCATCCTTTCCGACGGCCCGTGCGCGAGCGTCCGGTGGTGTGGTCGGCCGGCTCGTCGCGCCTGCTCGACGGCGGCCCCGCCGAGGGCTGGCCCGTCCTGGTCGTGCCGTCGCTGATCAACCGCGCCGAGATCCTGGATCTCCTGCCGGGGGCCTCCCTCGTCGACCGGCTGGCGGCGGCGGGGCTTCGGCCGCTCCTCCTCGACTGGGGCGAGCCCGGGCCGGTCGAGCGGCGCATGAGCCTCGGCGCTCTGATCGAGGAGCGGCTGGGCGGCGCGCTGGGATGGGTCCGCAACGAGCTGGGTCGGCGTCCGATCGCTCTCGGCTACTGCATGGGCGGCACCCTGGCGCTTGGCCTGGCCGCGCTCGCGGAACCGGAGCTTGCCGGCCTCGCGCTTCTGGCGTCGCCGTTCGATTTCCACGCCGCCGGCCTCGACGGCGCGGCGTTCCAGGAGATCGCGGGGGAGCCCGCTGCGCTTCTGGCAGCCGGCCTCGGCGCGCTTCCGGTGGACGCGATCCAGGCGTTGTTCGCCGGCCTCGACCTTCTCGAAGTGCCGCGGAAGTTCGCGCGCTTCAGCATTCTCGATCCGGACGGCGAGGTGGCACTCCGCTTCGTCGCGGTCGAAGACTGGCTGAACGACGGGGTGCCGCTCGGCGCGGAGATCGCTCGCGAATGTCTGGTCGGCTGGTATGGCCGCAACCAACCGGCGCGCGGCCTGTGGACGGTCGGTGGCCACCCGGTGCGCCCCGAGCGTTTCGCCCTGCCGGTGCTGCTCGCGCTGCCGGCACGCGACCGGATCGTCCCGCGCGCCGCCGCTGCGGCGCTCGCGCTTCGCCTCCCCAACCGGCCGACGGTGATCACTCCGAGCGGTGGCCACATCGCGATGATCACCAGCCGACGCGCCTCGAGCGGGCTGTATGCGCCGCTGCTCGCGTGGCTGCAGGAAGTTGCTGCAGCGCAAAAGGGGGTGTGCTAGGGGGCGCCGGAACGCCTATATAGCGGCTTGCAAGCCACACGCGGTGCATCCGGTCGGCCCCACGCGGGAACCGGATGCGCCCGCGATCGAGCCAAGAGCCCTGGGGAGAACACATGACTGACATCGTCATCGCCGGCGCCGCCCGCACCGCGGTCGGCAGCTTCAACGGCGCCTTCGCCACCGTGCCTGCGCACTACCTCGGGCAGGTCGCGATCGAGAACGTGCTGCAGCGGTCCAAGGTCGAGCCGGGCGAGGTGTCCGAGGTCATCATGGGGCAGATCCTGACCGCGGGTCAGGGGCAGAACCCGGCGCGGCAGGCCTCGATCAACGCCGGCATCCCGGTCGAGGTCCCGGCCTGGGGCGTGAACCAGCTCTGCGGCTCGGGCCTGCGGACGGTGGCCCTCGGCTACCAGGCCATCCGCGAGGGCGACAGCCAGATCGTGGTCGCCGGCGGACAGGAGAGCATGACCCAGGCGCCGCACGCGGCCTACCTCCGGGCGGGTCAGAAGATGGGCGACCTGAAGTTCGTCGACACCATGCTCAAGGACGGCCTGTGGGACGCCTTCAACGGCTACCACATGGGCAACACGGCGGAGAACATCGCCGAGCGCTGGCAGATCACGCGCGAGCAGCAGGACGAGTTCGCGGTGCGCTCGCAGAACAAGGCGGAGGCGGCGATCAAGGCGGGCCGCTTCAAGGACGAGATCGTCCCGGTCACGATCAAGACGCGCAAGGGCGACGTCACCGTCGACACCGACGAGTTCCCGCGCTTCGGCGCCACGGTGGAGGACATGCAGAAGCTGCGGCCGGCGTTCTCGAAGGACGGCAGCGTGACCGCCGGCAACGCGTCGGGCATCAACGACGGGGCGGCCGCGGTGGTCCTGATGAGCGCCGACGAGGCCAGCCGGCGGGGCATCGAGCCGCTCGCCCGGATCGTCGCCTGGGCGCAGTCCGGCGTCGACCCGGCGATCATGGGCACGGGCCCGATCCCCGCGTCCCGGCGGGCGCTCGAGAAGGCCGGCTGGTCCCGCGACGACCTCGACCTGGTCGAGGCCAACGAAGCCTTCGCCGCCCAGGCCTGCGCCGTCAACAAGGACCTCGGCTGGGACGTCGACAAGGTCAACGTCAACGGCGGCGCGATCGCGATCGGCCATCCGGTCGGCGCGTCCGGCGCCCGCGTGCTGGTCACGCTGCTCCACGAGATGCAGAAGCGCGACGCCAAGAAGGGGCTCGTGACCCTCTGCATCGGGGGCGGCATGGGCATTGCGATGTGCGTCGCGCGCGACTGAGCGGAGCGCCTGGCGCTTTCTGCCCCGGCCGTGATCGATCAGAATGCCGGATCGGATTCGGAAGGGCCGCCTCGGGGCGGCCCTTTTCCGTCCCTGGGCGCGATCGGAGCACGCGGCCTTGCCGTGCGGGTGATGCCGCCCGGCGCGAAAACCACGGCTCCCTGCTGCCGCCCCGGGATTGGCGGCTTGCCATGGGACCCCTTTCTTTCTCACTATCAGCGGCTGAAGAGCGGGGGTGGCGCCTGACGCCATGATCCGCCTCTCCTGGGTGAGGCTCACGCCGCCGTTCCGGCGGTCCAACGAGGAGGGAGACCATGGCACGGGTGGCTCTGGTGACCGGTGGCACGCGCGGCATCGGCGAGGCGATCTCGGTCGGCCTGAAGGCGGCCGGCTTCGATGTCGCGGCGACCTACGGCGGCAATGACGAGGCGGCGAACAGGTTCAAGGAGCGGACCGGGATCCACGTCTACAAGTGGGACGTCGCCGACTTCGAGGCCTGTAAGGACGGGATCGCCAAGGTGGAGCAGGAGCTCGGCCCGATCGACGTTCTGGTCAACAACGCCGGGATCACCAAGGACGGCACCCTGCACCGGATGAAGCCCGAGAACTGGAAGGCGGTGATCAGCACCAACCTCGATTCGGTCTTCAACATGACCCGGAACGTGATCGAGGGCATGCGCGAGCGCAACTTCGGCCGGATCATCTCGATCAGCTCGGTCAACGGCCAGAAGGGCCAGTTCGGGCAGAGCAACTACTCCGCGGCCAAGGCCGGCCTGGTCGGCTTCACCAAGGCGGTCGCGCAGGAGAACGCGGCCAAGGGGATCACGGTCAACGTCGTGGCGCCCGGCTACATCGCGACCGAGATGGTCAAGGCGGTGCCCGAGGACGTGCTGAAGTCCAAGATCATCCCGCAGATCCCGGTCGGCCGCCTCGGCGAGCCCGAGGAGATCGCGCGCTGCGTCGTCTTCCTGGCGAGCGATGACGCAGGCTTCATCACCGGCTCCACGCTGGCCGCCAACGGCGGCCAGTACATGGCCTGAGCGTTCTTGGTCAGGCGTCGTCGGTCTCGCCCTCGTAGAGGGTCCCGAGCGGCGCCGCATCCAGGCCCTGATCGAGCAGGTAGCGGGCCAGGGTGTCGCTGTAGCCGTGGGTGGCGAGGATCCGCCGTGCTCCGGTCTCCCTGATCGTCCGGAGCAGGCCCGGCCAGTCGGCGTGGTCCGACATGACGAAGCCCCGGTCCACGCCCCGCCGCCGCCGGTTGCCGCGGACCCGCATCCAGCCCGAGGCGAAGGCGGTCGACGCGTCGCCGAAGCGGCGCATCCAGGGCGAGCCGGAGGCGGAGGGCGGGGCCACGACGAGATCGCCCGCGAAGCGCTCGCCACGGGTGCGCGGTCCGACCGGTCGGGTCGCAGCGAGCGGCACCCCGGCCTCGCGGTACGGCTCGAGCAGGGCATCGACCGCCCCGTGGACGAGGATCTCCCGGCCGGCGTGGGGGGCCAGCGCCGTGAGGATCCGCTGCGCCTTGCCGAGCGCGTAGGCGAACACGATCGAAGCGCGGCCGGCTCGGGAATTGTCCCGCCACCAGGAGAGCAGCTCGTCGACGACGAATTCCGTCGCCGGCCAGCGGTAGACCGGGAGGGCGAAGGTCGCTTCCGTGATGAACACGTCGCAGGACACCACTTCGAACGCCTCGCAGCTCGGGTCGGCGTCCCGCTTGTAGTCGCCCGAGATCACCCAGACCTCCCCCGCCGCCTCGATCCGCACCTGTGCGGAGCCGAGCACGTGGCCGGCGGGATGGAACGAGACGGTCGCCTCGCCGAGCCGGAACCGCTCGCCGAAGGCGTGGCCGACCAGGTGCGCGTCGTCGCCGAGGCGGCGTCGGAGCAGCCCGAGGCCGCTCTCGGCGGCGTGGTAGCGCCCGGAGCCGGGCCGGGCATGGTCGCCATGCGCATGGGTGATCACGGCGACGTCCACCGGCCGCCAGGGGTCGACGTGAAACCCGCCCGGGCGGCAGCACAGGCCGCGATCGGTCACCGTCACGAGGTCGGTCATGCCGCCTCACCTGCCGGATCGCGCCTGCTGCGACAAGCCTTCCCGCGACCCTCCAGGCCGGCCGTGCTGCCGGGCCGCCGCGCCGGCTCAGGCCGTCATCGCCTCGGGCCCGAGTGGCGCCGGAGCCACGCCGGGTCGGTTGTATGCCGGGAGGCGCCAGTTGTTCCGCTTGTGCTCCTCCAGCAGGGCGCACTCGCGCGACAGAGGAAAGCGGGTGACCTCGAAGCTGAACATCTTGATCTTGCCGCGCCCCGGCTCCTGCCGGCCCCACAGATGCTCGCTCAGCCGGCTCTTGATCGTCTCGTCGCCCCGCGTGGAGCCGTAATAGGCGACCTCGCCTTCGGCGAGCAGCGCGTAGACCCCGGCCTCGTCTGGTGCGGCCTCGACGTTCTTCCTGGTGAACCGTCGCTTCTGACCGAAGATCGGCATCGGGTCGCTCTCCACCTGCAGGACGGGCTCCGCGATGCCAGGGCCTCGCGACGCGTTTGCGCCTTATAGTAGAAATGGCGGGAGCGCTGCAACGATCATCTGGTCTTGCCAGGCGTCGGTCCGCGCGTGTCGGCGCTTTGCTGGACCTTGCCCGCGCCGGTCATTCTTCCTTAACCATCCTGTCCCTATGGTCCGCCAAACGACGGACCTGCCGATGACTCTTTCTTCGCGAATCCTTCTGGTCCAGCGGGCGGAGCAGCCGCTCGCCGGGGTCGGAGCTTGCCTCATGAGCTGGGGCTGGGGCTGCGCCAGCTGCGCGACCGGCGACGAGATGCTGGGCCTGCTGGAGAAGCAGTCCTTCGACGTCATCCTGGTCGATCCCGGCGTCGAGGACAGCATGGCGATCGTCAGCTGGCTCAAGGCGCGCCCGGCGACCCGGCGGATCCCGCTGGTCACGGTCGCCATCGAGGATCCGAGCGTCGTCGCCGCCAATTCCCTCGCCCTCGGAGCCGACGACGTGGTCGTGCTGCCGGTCGACGATGCGGAGCTGTATGCCCGCATTCGGGCGCTCTCGCGGCTCCGCGTGATGGAGCTCGAGCGCATCCGGCGGGAGGCGGTGCTGCGCGAGTTCGGGGTGGTCCGCGAGGAGGGCGGGATCGGGGTGCCGGCGATCGACAAGATCGGCCTCCTGCTGATCGGTCCGGCCGGTCAGGAACAGGTCCAGGTGGTGACCGCCCTCGGCGGCGCGGCCGCGATCGCCTATGCCGAGACCGGACCGGGCGCGCTGGAGCGCCTTCGCCGCTACGACCTCGAGGTGGCGGTGATCACGGGCGCCGACGACCCGGCGGAGGTCATGTCGCTGCTTCGGGCGATCCGGGCGGATGGCGCCCTCTATCACCTCCCGGTGATGCTGATCGCTCGTGCCGAGCTGTTCCCGGACCGCGCCGAACCGTTCGAGTGGGGGACGTCGGACGTCCTGTTCCATCCGTTCCCCCCCGAGGTCCTGCGTCTTCGCGTCCAGGGCTGGGTGCGCCAGCAGCGCCTGCGCCGCCGGCTGCGCGGCCAGCTTGCCAACGAAGCGCTCCCGCCGACCGTGGATCGGCTCACCCTGCTGTATGGACACGGCTTCCTTCACCGCTATCTCGAGCATCAGATCGCTGCGGCGCGTTCGGTCGGCGCCCGGCTCGCGGTCGCGGGCTTCGCCGTCTCCGGCATGAGCCGGATCAACCGCCAGTTGGGCTTCGTCTTCGGAGATCATCTGCTCGCCGAGCTCGGCGGCCTGATCGGACGGCTCACCCGCGCGGAGGATCTGGCCGCCCGCTATGACGGCGACCGGTTCTGCGCGGTCCTGGACGGCGCCGGCGAAGACGAAGCGATGGCGGTGGCGCAGCGGATCGCCCGCGCGGCCGCCGTCTTCCGCCTTCGCCTGGGCGAACGTCAGGAGGTCGAGCTCGACCTTCGGTATGGCGTCGCCGAGCTGAGCCCGGAGGACGATGCGGACGTCCTGATCCGCCGCGCGTTCGAATGCGCTGCGAGCGAGGGCTTCCGGCGCGCCTCCTGATCAGATCCGGGAGGGCGCCCGCACCGGCGGGCGACGTGCCCGATCGCGGCAGGATCAAATGGCTGCAGAGCTGCCGGCGGGCGTCCGCCCGCCGGGCCGCGGACGCCTTGCCCCAGGCCGCGCGCTCGCGGATGCTGAGGGCCGTCTCAGCCTGACCCGGATCGCCCGTGAGGCCATTCGCCGCCCTCTACGACGCACTCGATGCCACCACCCGGACCGGGGCCAAGGTCCGTCTCATGGCGGATTACTTCCGGAGCGCGCCGCCGGAGGACGCTGCCTGGGCCGTGTTCTTCCTTACCGGCCAGCGGCTCAGGCGGCTGATCTCGGGGCGGGTCCTGCGCGCCTGGGCGGCGGACCGGGCGGGCCTGCCGGAGTGGTTGATGGCGGACGCGCACGCTGCGGTCGGCGACAGCGCGGAGACCGTGGCGCTCCTGCTCGACGAGCCGGGCGGGGAGCCCGACGATCAGCCCCTCCACGTCTGGATCGAGGACCGGATCCTGCCCCTCAGGGGCCGTTCGCCCGATCATCAGGCGAAGATCGTCGGCGGCTGGTGGGACCGGCTCATGCCGGCCGAGGCGTTCATCCTCAACAAGCTGCTGACCGGCGCGTTCCGGGTCGGCGTGTCGCGGGCGCTGGTCGTGCGGGCGCTGGGCGAGGCGACCGGTCTGCCGACGGCGACCGTGGCGCACCGCCTGATGGGCGAGATCCGACCGAGCGCCGCGTGGTTCGAGGCCCTGCGCTCGCCGGAGGACCGCCGCGCCGAGATCTCGCGGCCCTACCCGTTCTATCTGGCGTCGCCTCTCGAGCAGCCGGTCGCAAATCTCGGCGCGCCGGATGCCTGGGTCGCGGAGTGGAAGTGGGATGGCA
The DNA here is from genome assembly GCA_036375275.1 of Geminicoccaceae bacterium. GTDB lineage: Bacteria > Pseudomonadota > Alphaproteobacteria > Geminicoccales > Geminicoccaceae > DASUSF01. Next base: position 22,631 of record DASUSF010000182.1, read on the forward strand.
TCCGCGCCCAGTTGATCAGGCGCGAGCGCGAGCTCTTCCTCTGGTCGCGCGGCGAGGAGCTGATCACGGAGCGGTTTCCCGAGATCATCGACGCCGCCGCGGCGCTGCCGGATGGGACAGTGCTGGACGGCGAGGTGCTGGCCTGGAACCAGGCCGGCGTGATGCCCTTCGGCGTCCTGCAGACCCGGATCGGCCGCGACCGGCTCACCGTCCGGTCCCTGGCCGACGCGCCTGCGGTTTTCCTCGCCTACGACCTGGTCGAGGTCGGTGGCGAAGATGTCCGCCCCCGCCCCCTCGAGGAGCGCCGCGCTCGCCTCGAGGCCGTGCTCGCGGCCGCGCCGGAGCGGCTTCGCCTGTCACCCCTGATCGGGATCGGGGACTGGGCCACGCTCGCGCGGCGACGCGAGGAGTCGCGGGCCCGGAACGTCGAGGGGCTGATGCTCAAGCGACGCGACTCGGTCTACGGCGTCGGGCGGCAGCGTGGCGCGTGGTGGAAGTGGAAGGTCGATCCGTACACGGTCGACGCGGTGCTGGTCTACGCCCAGCCCGGCAGCGGCCGGCGCGCCAATCTGCTCACCGACTACACCTTCGCGGTCTGGGCGGAGGATGCCCTGGTGCCGGTTGCGAAGGCGTATTCCGGCCTCGACGACCGGGAGATCCAGAGGCTCGATCGCTGGATCCGGCGCAACACGGTCGAGCGCTTCGGGCCGGTGCGGGCGGTCCGGCCCCACCACGTCTTCGAGCTCGCCTTCGAGGCGGTCAGCCGCTCGAGCAGGCACAAGGCGGGGCTCGCCGTCCGCTTCCCGAGGATCATCCGCTGGCGGGAGGACAAGCGCGCGGAGGAGGCCGATCGCCTGAGCGCGCTCCGGGCGCTCCTCGGGCGCGAGGCATGATCGGCGGCCGTTAACGCCGTCTTAACCCTGATCAGCGATCAACGGCCGTGCGATCCGGCACCTGCTGTCGTCCGGGTCGCACCGTCATCCCCGCCGGAGGGTCGCTGCCCATGTCCTCTCTCGCCGAACGCGATGCCCGAACGCTGATCCATCCGTTCACCAGCCTCGAGGCGGCCGCGGACCGGACGATGGTGATCAGCCACGGGGAGGGGCCGTACGTCGTCGACGACAAGGGCCGCCGCTACCTCGAGGGCATGGCCGGGCTGTGGTGCGCGTCGCTCGGTTTCAGCGAGCAGCGCCTGATCGACGCCGCCATCGCCCAGATGCGGAAGCTTCCGGCCTATCATCTGTTCGGCGGCAAGACCCACGCGCCTGCGGTCGAGCTGGCGGAAGCCCTGCTCGAGATCGCGCCGGTGCGGATGGCGCGCGTGCTGTTCACCAGTTCCGGCTCGGAAGCCAACGACAGCGCGGTCAAGATCGCGCGATACGTGTGGGCCGCCCGCGGCCAGCCGGGCCGGCGCAAGATCATCTCGAGGGTGCGGGGCTACCATGGCGTGACCCTCGCCGCCGCCAGCCTCACCGGCCTCGCTCACGCACACCGCGACTTCGGACTGCCGCTTCAGGACTTTCTTCACGCCGGGTGTCCCCACTACTACCGGTTCGGGAGGCCGGGCGAGAGCGAGCAGGCGTTCGCCGAGCGCATGGCGCTGGATCTGGAGCGGCTGATCCAACGCGAAGGACCGGAGACGATCGCCGCCTTCATCGCCGAGCCGGTGATGGGCGCCGGCGGCGTGATTCTGCCGCCGGAAGGGTATTTCGAGCGGGTCCAGGCGGTGCTCCGCGCCCATGGGATCCTGTTCATCGCCGACGAGGTGATCACCGGCTTCGGCCGGACCGGGCAGATGTTCGGCAGCGAGACCTTCGCCCTCTGTCCCGACATGATCACGGTCGCCAAGGGGCTGTCGGCGGGCTATGCGCCGATCGGCGCGGTTCTGGTCAACCCGGCGATCGAGGAGCAGCTCCTGCGGCAGAGCCGGAAGCTCGGGACCTTCGGTCACGGCTTCACCTACAGCGGCCACCCGCTGAGCGCCGCCATCGCGCTGGCGGCGCTTCGGGTCTACCAGGACGACGACATCGTGGCCCACGTCCGGGGCGTGGCCGGCCGGTTCGCCGACCGGATCGCCGAGCTGGCGCTGCACCCGATGGTCGGCCATGCCCGCGCGGTCGGTCTGGTCGGTGCCATCGAGCTGATGGCGGACGGCCGCCGCAAGGTGCCGTTCGACCCGGCGGCCAGGCTCGGCGCGCGCCTGGTCGAGCTCGCGCTCGAGCACGGCGTCATCCTCCGACCGCTCGGAGACGTGGTCTCGTTCTGTCCGCCGCTGATCGTCGGCACGGCCGAGATCGACCAGCTGTTCGATGCCGTCGCCGCAGCGCTGCAGCGGCTCGAGAACGAGCTTCCGGAGCGGCATCGGCCCCGCCGCGTCGCTTGAGGCCGGAGGTCTTCAGTCGGACGTCGATGGCAGCTGGCGCCGGAGCCCTGAACCTCTGGGCCCCCGCCCTACCGCCGCTCCGCCACATGGGCCGAGGCCGCCAGGGGGCCTCAGTAGACGTCCTGGCCGCCGTTGATCGGGATCTCGGCGCCGGTGATGTACGAGGCGTCGGGGCTGCAGAGGTAGTGGATCAGCCCCGCGACCTCGCGCGGCGAGCCGAGCCGCCTGAGCGGGATCCGCTCGACCAGCTGGTCGGTTCCGGCGGAGAGGATCGCGGTGTTGATCTCGCCCGGGCAGACGGCGTTGACGCGGATCCCCAGGTGGGCGAGGTCGGCCGCGAGCTCCCGCGTGAGGCACCAGAGCGCCGCTTTCGAGGTACTGTAGGCGCTGCCGGCGAACGGGTGGACCCGGTGCCCGGCGATCGACGTCACGTTGACGATGGCGCCTTCGCCCCGCTGCAGGTGCTCGGCGAGGTGGCGGGCGAAATAGACCGGGGAGAAGAAATTGATCGCGAACACGTCCTGCCAGAGCGCGAGGTCGGCATCGAGGCAGCCGAGACGGGCGCCATCCTTGCCCTTCGGCGAATAGCCGGCATTGTTGACCAGGGCGTGCAGGTGATCGTCGTCGAGGATCTCCATCAGCCGGTCGATCACCATGTCGAGATGCTCGGGTCGGGCGAGATCGGCCGTGATGTGGGCGTGGGTGTCGCTCCGCTCGCACTGCGGCGGCACCGGGTCGCGCGAGCAGGTGATCGCCCGCCATCCCTGGTCCACGAAGTACTTGGCGGTGGCGTGGCCGATGCCGCGGCTCGCTCCGGTGATGAACACGCTCTTCCGCTCGGCCATCGATCCGGCTCCCGTGTCTGACGCCTTTCCGGAAATGGGGAACCTCGGGCGCCGCGGCAAGACGCCGCGCGCGCCCGGTGTCGCCGCTCTGCGAAGCGGTCTACAAGGGGCGCCCAAGCCGACGCACGAGACCCGATGATCCAGCGCCTCCGCCATCTCGCGAGCCTCACGCTCGTCCGCAACATCCTGGCGCTCTACGGAGTCCGGCTCACCAACCAGCTCCTGCCGCTGGTCCTGATCCCCTACCTCGCCCGCGTCCTCGGGCCGACCGGCTGGGGCCTCGTCGCGTTCGCCCAGGCGTTCGCGATGTATGGCATCATCGCCGTCGAGTACGGCTTCGAGCTGGCCGGAACCCGTGAGGTGGCGCGCGAGCGCGACAACCCCGAGCGGCTCGGCCAGCTGATCACGGGCGTGATCGCGACCCAGGCGATGATCGCGCTGGTGGTCGCGCTGGTGGCGTTCGCGGTCCAGACCCTGATCCCGGCCTTCCAGGACGAGCCGCTGCTGCTCCTCGCCGGACTCGCGTTCGCGGTCATTCAGGGGATGCATCCGCTCTGGTACTTCACCGGTCGGGAACGGCTGCCGCTGATCGCCGCGGTCGACACGTCGGGCAAGATCCTCGCGACCCTCGTCATCTTCGTTCTGGTCGAGGCGCCGGGCGACGGCTGGATCGTCCTCGCCTGCCATGCCGCCGCCGCCGCGCTGACGCTGGTCGTGGGCTACGCGCTGGTCCTGCGCGAGGTGCGTCCGGGGCGGCTCAGCCTCGCGCTGGTCCGCTCGACCCTCCGCCTCGGCTTCAGCATGTTCCTGATGCGCATGGCGGTGCTCATGCACACCGCCGGCAATGCGTTCCTGCTGGGCCTGCTCGTGCCACCCCAGTTCGTCGCGTTCTTCGCCGCAGGCGAGAAGCTTTGCCGGCCGGCCGCGTGGCTGCTGCAGCCGGTCAACGTCGCGCTCCTGCCGCGGCTCTCCAGCCTGCTGGGGACGCGCCCGGACGAGGCCGACCGGCTCGCCGGCCTCGCCATCGCGCTGATGGGCGCGACCGGGCTCGCCTTCGGCGGCGCCCTCTGGTTCGCCGCGCCCTGGCTGGTCCGGCTGGTCTACGGCGACGGCTACGAGGCCGCGATCCCGGTGATGCAGGTCATGGCGATGATCGTGCCGCTGATCGTGCTGAACGCGGCCCTGGTCTCGCAGTGGATGGTGCCGCGCGGACTGGACCGGGCGCTGAACGTCGTGATCATCGGGGCGACCGCGATCAACCTCGGCCTCGCGCTCCTGATCGTGCCCCGCTACCAGGCGTTCGGCATGGCGTGGATCACGATCCTGGTCGAGGGCCTGATCCTGCTCGGCCTCCTGATCGCCCTCCGTCGACGGGGCCTCCGGCCGCTCGACCCCGCCTTGCTGCGCCGCCGCTTCGCCAGGTCGCCGAGCCGTCCGTAGCCCAGGTTGCAGATGGCGGGAACCATCCGCCCGCCCGCCATGGTGGAGTGGGCAGGTTCCGATGCGACGGAACGGCATCCGGCCGCGGTCCGGTCAGCGGAAGAAGATCGCTCGACGCCGATGGATCAGGGTCGATGCACCAGGCGGAAGGTGCAGACGCGGCCCCGTCACGTCGGGGCGCGCTCCAGGCCGCCCCGCGCGAACGCATCGAGGCGGGCGGCGAGCGCCGACACGCCGCGGGCGGCGGCATGCGTCTCGAGCGCGGCGTCCAACTCGCCCCGGAGGTCCAGCGCCCGCCCGATCGCGGGCGCGACCTGGTCGAGGCTGGTGAACAGCGCGCCGACGGGCGCCGGCCAGGTGAGCTGGTGGCGCATCACAGGCAGGTCCGGGCAGACCACGGCGGCGCGTCTCGAGAGCGCGTCTGCGGCGACCCCGCTCGCCCGCCAGCAGTAGCGCTCCCGCCGGTAGTTGATCACCACCACGTCGCAGCGGTCGAGCGCCGCCAGATAATCGCCCCCGCGGGCGGTGCCGATCACCTCGAAGCCGGCCGACCTGAATCGGCCCGCCGCCGCCGGATCGGGGCAGCCGAGCAGCAGGTCGGCCTGCAGCCGGCCGGCGGCCCGTTCGGCGGCCAGGACCTCGAGCAGCGGCTCGACGCCCTTCTCGCCGCGCATCTCGCCGACCACGCCGACCACCGGGCGGCGGTCGCGACGGGCGCGCCGCGGGACGGTGATCTCGAGCGGATGCGGCAGCACCAGGAGGCGATCGGGCGTGGTGCCGAGCCCGATCGCGCGACAGCCCTCGGTGGTCTCGAGGCAGCCGAACCGGCAGCCCGACCCGGCGAGCAGGCGGAGCACCAGCCGCTCGAGGGGGCGGCGGTGGGCCTCCTGGAGGTTGTGGTTGAGCAGGAACGCCACCCGCCGGCGCAGCGGCCAGATCAGCAGCCAGACCGGCAGCAGCGGCACGGTCAGGAACTCGCGAACCAGCACCAGATCGTGATCGCGACACCGCCACAACTCGGGCACCAGGCGCACATGGGCGATGAAGAACGAGAGGATCCGGGCCGCCGGATCGAGCGCCGCCGGAAACGACCGGCCGGCCGGTGGCCAGTGCATCGGCACCGGCAGCACCGCGATCCTGGCCCGCGCGGCATCGGCCGCCCGCCCGAGCGGGCTCAGGCCGAGATGGACGTCATCCACCACCTCGGCCGCGCCCGGCGATGGGCCGGCGACCGTCGTCGGACCGGCCGGAGTGGCGGGCATGGTCACGGCGAAAGACGGCCGATCCGCCAGCGCTGGTCCTGCTCCAGCTCATATAGGAGGCGGTCGTGCAGGCGATCCTGCCGGCCCTGCCAGAACTCCACCCGGTGCGGACGGAGGCGGTAGCCACCCCAGAACGGCGGTCGCGGGATCTCGGCGCCGGCGAAGCGCGCGGCGTGGCGCCCGACCTCAGTCTCCAGGTCGGCGCGGCTGGCAAGGGCGGCGCTCTGCCGGGAGGCCCAGGCCCCGAGGCGCGCACCCTCCGGCCGCGACCGGAAGTAGGCGTCGGCGATCTCGTCCTCGACCCGCTCGACCGCGCCTTCGAAGCGCACCTGGCGCTCCAGCGGACCCCACCAGAACGTCGCGGCCGCCCTCCGAGCGGCATCGAGCTCCTGCCCCTTGCGGCTCTCGAAATTGGTGAAGAAGGTCAGGCCGCGCCCGTCCAGGCCCTTGAGCAGCACGATCCGGACCGAAGGCTGCTGTTCCGCGCCCAAGGTCGCGAGCGCCATGGCGTTCGGCTCGTACACCGCTGCCCGCCTCGCGTCGTCGAACCAGCGTTCGAACTGGCGGAGCGGGTCGGGGTCCAGGTCGCCCTCGTCGAGCCCCGTCGCCGT
>DASUSF010000183.1:0-14879 GCA_036375275.1 Geminicoccaceae bacterium
CGGGGGTGATGCCATATGCCTGGGCGAGCTGGCCGCGATCCATGCCGCGACGCTGCCCTCGGCGATGGCCGTGGCGTAGGGCTTGGCGTGACAGGGCGCGCGCGGCACGCCGAGCTTGGGAGCGGGATCCGATGGGCATGAGCGCGGAGCAGATCGAGGCGATGATCCGGGAGGCGCTGCCCGACGTCGAGGTCAGGATCACCGACCTCGCGGGCGACGGCAACCACTACCAGGCGCACGTGATCAGCCCGGCGTTCCGCGGGCGGAGCCGGGTCCAGCAGCACCAGATGGTCTACGAGGCGCTCGGCGGGCGCATGGGCGGCGAACTGCACGCGCTCGCCCTGACGACCGCGGTTCCGGGCGACGAGTGACGCCTTTTTCGGAGGTTATGTGAATGAGCAGCGCGAGCGTTCAGGACCGGATCCGCGAGGACACCCAGGCCCATCCCGTGGTCCTGTTCATGAAGGGGACGCCGGTCTTTCCGCAGTGCGGCTTCTCCGCGCAGGTGGTGCAGATCCTCAGCCTGTCGGGGATCAAGTTCAAGGCGTTCAACGTCCTCGAGGACGACGAGCTGCGCGAGGGGATCAAGGCCTACAGCAACTGGCCGACCATCCCGCAGCTCTACGTCAAGGGCGAGTTCGTGGGCGGCTGCGACATCGTCCGCGAGATGTACCAGTCGGGCGAGCTCGCCGAGCTGCTCGAGAGCAAGGGCATCGCGGCGGAGCCGGCGGGCGCCTGATCCTCAGCCCGAGCGGCGCCCGCGCTCGGCGTCGGCCGTCGCGCAGGCGGTCCCGCCCGAGCAGCCGGCGAGCCGGATCACGACGATGGCGCGGGTGTTGAGGGTCCGGATCTCGAGGGGAAGCGCCTGGGGACCCTCGGTGAACTGCGCCTGGAAGCGGTAGCCTTCGCGCTGCTCGCGCTCGGTCATGTCGTCGGGATCGAAGCCGGCGATGGGCCGGATCGTGGCCGCCACCTCGACCGTCGACATGCCGTCCCGGTCGGACACGGTGGGCCGGCCGATCGTCGCCGCCAGCTCGTAGCGCCGCCGGCCGTCGAAGACGCCGGTCCTGAACGAGCCCGGCTCGCCGGCGCGTTCGCGGACCTCCTCGCGGAGCATGAGAACGGCGCTCAAGGGATCGAGCACCTCCTGCCACAGCTCCTCCGGCACCTCGACCCGATCGGGCTTGCCGCGTTTCTCGGAGCGGACCCGGGTCGCCCGGCTGTCCGCCGGGTCGTAGTCGACCTCGACGACGCGCCGGCTCTTGCGTGACTTGTAGCGAAAGCCGTAGCGCTCCGGCCGCAGCAGACCGCCGTCCAGGAGGACGCCATCGACGGCAGCCGTGCCCTTGTAGCGGAGGACCATGTCGGCGAGTCCGGCGGTCCGGATCCGGATGCCGGCCGCGTACCGCTCCGCCGACCGCTCCTGCTCGAAGTGCAGATCCGCCACGTGGAACCCGCCGAAGTGCATGGTGTAGCGGAGCTCCGCGGGCTCGACCGGCTCGGCCGCGCCGGCGGCCAGGGCGGAGCCGGCAACCGCCAGCAGCACGAGGAATCGGATCGGCCTTCGAAGCATCAGGGTCTCCCGATCGGTCGGCGCGGTCCCAGAGCAGGCTGCCGCTACACTACATCGCGGCACGATGCAAAAGGTGAACCGCGGCAGGAGCCAGGGCGGCGCGCGCGGGGCTGCCTTTGCATCCACGCCATCCGGTGCAGAAGACCACGCGCCGATTGAACGCCCGCTGAACCCGCTGCCCTTGCCCGCGGCTGCGCGGGTGTCCTGAGACCCGGTTCAACCGCCGTCGGCCGGCAGGTACGGGCTCTGGCCCGGCGGCCGGCGCGCGGCGCAACCACACGACCTCGTCGCCGTCCCCGAGGGGGCGAGTCGCGCCCGGCCGAACGGCGGCGTCTCCCGGAGGTGAGCTCGATGGGCTCCCGGTAGGGGCCCCGTGACGTCGAACGTGGCCGCGCCAGGCGAGCCGGGGTCAGCGCGAGTAGTACTCGATGACCAGGTTCGGCTCCATCTGCACCGGGTACGGCACGTCCGCGAGCTTCGGCGTACGCACGAACGTCGCCTTCAGCGCCTTGTAGTCGACCGAGATGTAGTCCGGCACGTCGCGCTCCGGCTGCTGCACGGCGCCGATCACCATCGCCTTGTCCTTGGACTTGTCCTGGACCTCGAGGATGTCGCCCTCGCGGACCATGAAGCTCGGGATGTTGACCCGGCGGCCGTTGATCCTGACGTGGCCGTGGTTGATGAACTGCCGCGCCGCGAAGATCGTGGGCACGAAGTTCGCCCGGAACACCACCATGTCGAGGCGCCGCTCGAGCAGCCCGATCATGTTCTCGGCGGTGTCGCCGCGCCGGCGCGAAGCTTCCTCGTAGAGCTTGCGGAACTGCTTCTCGGTGACGTTGCCGTAATAGCCCTTGAGCTTCTGCTTGGCCTGCAGCTGATGGCCGAAGTCCGAGACCTTGCGCCGCTTCTGGCCGTGCTCGCCCGGCGGGTAGTCCCGCTTGACGACCGGGTTCCTGGCGCGACCCCAGAGGTTGACGCCGAGGCGGCGGCAGATCTTGGACTTGGCTTGCAGGCGCTTGCTCATGACGGGCCCGGCTCGAGGGTGCACAAAAAGGGAGCCGGCCCGCGAACGAGCCGGACGGCGCCCTATATAGCGATCGCTTCCGGCTTGTCAAACCCGGGGCCGCCGGCGCTGCCGGAGGGCGGAGCCGCCTCGCCGCGCCGGAACCGTCGCCGGCCGGTGCGCGCCACGGACCAGTCCGCCGGGCCACGATGACCCGACCGACTTCTCGAGACGGGAGGCGATTCGACCCACCGGTACGGGCTCGACCCACCGTCGCGATGGTGTGGGCCTCAGGCGAACCGCCCGCCGAAGCGGCGCCGGAGGCTGCTGCCGCTGAAGCGCGCCGGCCCCGGCTCGTTCGGCTCGGGCGCAGGGTCCGCGGCCAAGTGCGGTACCCGTTGCGGTGCCGCCTCCGGCAATGGCGCCGAGGGCGCATGCACGGCCGCCGGTGGCGCCGGGGCGACGACCGGGCGAGCAGCCGGCGGCGCCTCGACGGCGGTCGGCGCGGGGACCGGAGCGGCCGCTGCGGCAGCGGTGGCGGTCGGCGGGGCCGCAGGCGCCGCGTCCGGTTTGCGGATGCTGAACCCCGCCGGCGCGGTCGGCCCGCCGGCGTCGTCCGGTCGGGAAACCTTCGCTTCCACCGCCTTCGGGCTCCCGGCGCCCTGGTCCGGCGCCGCCGGCGGGTCGGCGGAAGCGGCGGCCAGATCGGAGGAGCGGATCTGCTGACGCCAGCGGCGGATCGTGTCGTCGAGGAGGTCGGCGCCGCTGCCGTCCTGCTGCCAGCGGCTCGCGAAGCTCGGCGTGGTGCTCGCCGGCCGCCGCTCGGGCGGCAGCTCGTCGAAGCGGATGTGCATCGGCACCGAGACGCCGTCGCCGATGATGATCGCCTCGCGGGTGTTGAGCGCGGGCAGCGAATCGACCAGCCAGCGCGAGCCGTCCGGGACGGCGCCGCGCACGAACTCCAGGTCGCGCTCGTTGCCGAGGCGGAGCGCGAAGATCGTGTTGCACTGGGTCAGCGAGTCCAGCGCGAGCTCGCTCGGCCGCTGGGTCACGAGGCACAGGCCGAGGCCGTACTTGCGCCCCTCCTTGGCGATCCGGGCGATCGACCTCCGGGTCGGGGCGAACCCGGCGCCCGCGTCCTTGGGCACGTAGCGGTGCGCTTCCTCGCACACCAGGAGGAGCGGCGGCGCCTTGGCCCGGTCGCTCCAGAGCGCGAACTCGAACACCAGGCGGAACAGCACCGAGACCACGACGTCGACGATCTCGGAGGGCACGCCCGAGATGTCGATGATGGTGAGCGGCTTTCCCTCGACCGGGATGCGCAGGATCTGGCCCAGCACCTCGCGCATGTTGTCCTGGATCAGGAAGCTCGAGAACATGAACCCGAAGCGCCGGTCGTTGCCGACCGCCTCGACCCGGTCCAGGAGGTGCTGGAACGGGGCGGTGCTGTCGGCGCGGTTGAACGCGCCCATGTCCTCGCGGATCACCCGGACCAGCTCGGACAGCCGGTAGGGGATCGGGCTGTCGATCGTGACCTGAGTGTCGCCGCCGGCGGCGGCGCTCTTCACCGCGCTCAGCGCCCGGCGCAGGATCGCCTTCTCGGCGTAGGCCCGCTCCGGGGTGTCCTGGCTGACCAGGACCTGGGCGAGCTCGTCGAAGGTCAGCAGCCAGTAGGGCAGCTTGAGGTTGCCGGGGTTGAGGAGCTCGGCGCGCCCCGCGAACGCCTGGCCGTACTCGTTGTGCGGGTCGATCATCACGATGTGGCCGCACGGGTGGGCGTCGAGGATCGCCTGCAGGATCAGGGTCATCGCGCACGACTTGCCGGCGCCGGTGGTGCCGAGCACCGCGAAGTGCTTGCCGAGCAGGTTGTCGGTGAGCGCGAAGGCGTCGATCTCCGAGGCCTGATGAAGGGTGCCGAGGCGGACGGTGGCAGCGTCCGGGCGGGCGTACATGGTCGAGAGCTCGCCCGGGGTCGCGGCATGGATCGGGCTGTCGAGGGCGGGAAAGCTGGAGACGCCGCGCTGGAAGGCCTCCGGCACGCCGTTCAGGATCTCGCCGACCAGCCTGATGCCGGCGAAGCGCTTGTCGTCCGAGGCGCGTCCCCGGCTGTCGCGCCGGAGCGTGGTGACAACCCCAAACGAACGGCCCTGGCGCCCTTCCAGACGAACCACCCGGCCGACCTCGGCGTTCTGCGCCGCCCGAGGCTCCAGGAGTGCCAGAATCTCGGATCCCGCGACCGAGATCACGTGGCCGATCGGCGCCGAGCCCACGTCATCCACCGAATCCACCACAGCGTTTTCCCCGACTTCCCGGACCACGCTGCGACCATCGCCGCTTCATCTTGCCATTTGATGAAGCTTCATCCTTTCCCGCCCGATTCACCCTCTCCGCCTGCGCCCCAGGCTCTTCACGATGCCGTGCAGCAGGTGGACGTCCGGCTCGCGCAGCCGGGCGCGCTCGAGGATCAGCTGGATGGTCCGCCCGAGGCTCTGCCGGCGGTCGGGCGCCCGGAAGAAGTCGACCGCGTCGAGCTCCGCCAGGAGGTGGTCGAACAGCCGGGCGACCTCGCCCTTGGTCGCCGGCCGGGCGGGGTCCTCGCTCGACGGCTCGGGGGGCGGCGGTGCCCCGGCCTTGAACCACTCGTAGGCGACCAGCAGCACGGCCTGGGCCAGGTTGAGCGACGAGAACGACGGGTTGAGCGGCACGGTCACCACGGCATCGGCATGGATCAGGTCGTCGTTGCTGAGGCCGGTGCGCTCGGGGCCGAACATCAGCGCGCCGCGGAGCCCCCGTGCGGCCGCCGCGCGCGCGTCCCGGGCGGCGGCCTCGGCGTCGATCACCCGCTTCGGCAGGTCGCGCGGCCGGGCCGTGGTGGCCAGCGTCAGATGCAGGTCGGCGGTCGCCGTCCGGACGTCGTCGAACACCCGGAGCCGGTTCAGGACCTCGGTCGCGCCGGACGCGGCGTTGACCGCCTTGACGTTCGGCCAGCCGCATTTCGGCTGGACCAGGCGCAGCTCCTCGAGCCCGAAGTTGAGCATGGCGCGGGCGACCGTGCCGACGTTCTCGCCGAGCTGCGGCCGGACCAGGATGACCGCCGGCTTCGGGGGCGGGCTAACCAGTCCGGAGGGAGCGCCCATCAGTGCGCGGCGGCGACGCCGTCCTGGAACAGCTTGTAGGTGATCGCGTCGTGCAGGGCGGCGTAGGAGGCGTCGATCACGTTGGTCGAGACCCCGACCGTGGACCAGCGACGGCCGGCATCGTCGGCACTCTCGATGATCACCCGGGTGACCGCGGCGGTGCCGGCATCGGGCGTGAGGATCCGCACCTTGTAGTCGGCGAGGTGCATCTGCTCGAGCGACGGGTAGATGGCCGAAAGCGCCTGACGCAGCGCGCCGTCGAGGGCGTGGACCGGCCCGTTCCCTTCGGCCACGATCATGCGGCGGACCTCGCCGATCTCGACCTTGATGGTCGCTTCCGAGAGGGTCACGAGCTCGCCCCGGGCATTGCGGCGGCGCTCGTCGATGATCCGGAAGCTGGACAGGCTGAAGTAGTCGGGCACCGCGTGCAGGGCGCGCCGAGCGAGCAGCTCGAAGCTCGCGTCCGCGCCCTCGTAGGCGTAGCCCTCGCTCTCCCGCGCCTTCAGCTCGCGCAGCAGCTCGCCGACCTCCTCGGCCCGGGCCTCGGCCTCGAGCCCGATCTCGCGCAGCCGGGTCATCAGGTTCGAGCGGCCCGCCTGATCCGAGACCACGATGTGGCGGTGGTTGCCGACCAGGGCCGGGTCGATGTGCTCGTAGCTGGTCGGGTCCTTGTTGACGGCGGACGCGTGCAGCCCGCCCTTGTGAGCGAACGCGTTCTGGCCGACGTAGGCGGCGTGGCGGTCGGGGATCCGGTTCAGGCGCTCGTCGAGGGCGCGGCTGACCTCGGTCAGCCGGCGCAGCCGGTCCAGATCGACCCCGGTCTCGAAGCCCATCTTGAGGACCAGGGTCGGGATCAGCGCGATCAGGTTGGCATTGCCGCAGCGCTCGCCGAGGCCGTTGAGCGTGCCCTGGACCTGCCGCGCCCCTGCCAGGACCCCGGCGAGCGCCCCCGCGACCGCGGTCTCGGTGTCGTCGTGGGTGTGAATCCCGACCCGCTCCGAGCCGAACCGCTTCGCGACTTCGTCCACCGCACGCCCGATCTCGTGCGGCAGGCGTCCGCCGTTGGTGTCGCACAGCACCAGCCACCGGGCGCCGCCCTCCGCCGCCGCCGCGACGCAGGCCAGCGCATAGCCAGGGTCGTCGGCGAAGCCGTCGAAGAAGTGCTCGGCGTCGAACACCGCTTCCGGGACGTGCCGGGCGGACTCGCGGATGCTGTCCTCGATCATCCGGAGGTTCTCGTCCCGGTCGACGCCGAGCGCCTGCTCGGCCTGCCGGGCCGAGCTCTTGCCGACCAGGGTGATCACGTCGGCCCGGCTCCGGAACAGCGCGACCAGGCCCGGGTCGTTGGCCGCGCTCCGCCCCGCGCGCCGGGTCATGCCGAAGGCCGCGAGCTTCGCGCTGCGCAGTCGCGGCGGATCGCGGAAGAAGCCGTCGTCGGTCGGGTTGGCGCCGGGCCAGCCACCCTCGATGGTGTCGATGCCGAGCTCGTCCAGGACGGTCGCGATCGCGACCTTGTCCGCGGTCGAGAAGTCGACGCCCTGGGTCTGCGCGCCGTCCCGGAGCGTGGTGTCGTAGAGATGGATGCGCTCGCCCATGACGGACTCGGTGATGTGCGGATCAGGCGGTCTGGCCGCGGAGCCGGGCCAGGACCCGCTCGCGGCCGAGGATCGGTAGCAGATGGCCGAGGGCCGGTCCATGCTCGCGGCCGGTGAGCGCGAGGCGGAGCGGCCGGTAGAGCGCCCGACCCTTGCGCCCGGTCGCGTGCTTCAGCCGGTCGATCCAGGCCTCGGCAGCCGGGCGGTCGAGATCGCGGTCGGGGAGGAGCGAAGCCGCCTGCTCCAGATAGTCCGGGTCCTCGACCACCGGGACCAGCGCCGCCCGGCAGACGGCCCACCAGTGGGCCACCTCCGCGAAGCGCCCGAGGTTGGGCCGGACCGCCAGCCAGAAGTCCTCGCCCGCCTCGGTCAGGCCAGACGCCACGAGGCGGGGCCGGACCGTGGCGTAGGGCAGCGCGCGGAGCGTCTCGACCGAGTGCCGCTCGAGCGCGCCGGGATCGAAGCGGGGCGAGGCGCGCCCGTACGCCTCGAGGCGGAAGTCGCCGAGCAGGTCGCCGAGGGCGACGATCGTCCGCGGCGCCAGGGCGGTGCCGAGCGCGGCGAGATAGGAGGCGAGCGCCAGCGGCTCGACGCCTTCCGCCTGCAGCGCGCCGAGATCGAGGCTACCCAGCCGCTTGCTGAGCGGCGCGCCGGCGGCGTCGAGCAGGAGTGGCAGATGGGCGAAAGCCGGCACGGCCGCGTCCAGTCCCTGCATCAGGCGGATCTGCACCGCCGTGTTGGTCACGTGGTCCTCGCCGCGGACCACGTGGGTGATCCCGAAGGCCGCGTCGTCGACCGCGGACGCGAACAGGAAGGTCGGGCTGCCGTCGGCGCGCCGGACCACCGGGTCGGAGAGTGCGCCGGCGGAAAAGCGCTTCTCGCCCTGGATCAGGTCGGCGAAGCGGACCGGGTCGTCGGGGAGCGCGAACCGCCAGTGCGGGCGGCGCCCCTCGGCCTCCAGCCTGGCCCGCTCCGCCGCGCCCAGGCGCAGCCCGGTGCGGTCGTAGAGGGGCGGCCGCCCGGCGGCGCGAGCCTGCCGCCGCGCGGCGTCCAGCTCCTCGGAGGTCTCGTAGCAGGCGTAGACCCGCCCCGCCGCCCGCAGCCGCTCGAAGGCCTGATCATAGTCGTCCAGGCGCTCGCTCTGCCGGGCGACCAGGTCCCAGTCCAGGCCGAGCCAGCGGAGGTCGGCGTCGATGACCGGGATCAGGGTCGGGTCGGAGCGCGCGAGATCGGTGTCGTCGATCCGGAGCAGGACCCACCCGCTCCTGGAGCGGGCGAACAGCCAGTTGATCAGCGCGGTCCTGGCGTTGCCGACATGGAGCCGGCCGGTCGGGCTCGGCGCGAAGCGGACGGTGGTGGTCAAGGCTGGGCGGCCGTTCCGGCTGCGGGGAGGCGTCAACTGCTACTCCAGAACGGCGCGCGCCGCATCCCCGTCCTGGCGGCTTGACCGTCCGCCGGCCGGCGGGTTTGATCGGCGTGGACGCGAGGGAGGGACGGGCATGCGGCTCCAGGGCAAGGTGGCGCTGGTCACCGGCGGCGGGTGTGGCTTCGGCGAGGGCATCGCGACGCGGTTCGCCGCGGAGGGGGCGAAGGTCGTGGTCAACGACCTCCGCGAGGACGAGGCGGAGCGGGTCTCGTCGGCGATCGGACGGGCCAGCCACGAGGCGATCGCGGTCGCAGGCGACGTCGGCCAGGAGGCCGACTGGCGCCGCCTGGTCGAGGCGACCCGGGCCGCCTATGGCCGCCTCGACATCCTCGTCAACAACGCCGGCACCACCTATTCCAACCGGCCGATGCTCGAGGTCGACGAGGCCGAGTACGATCGTGTGTTCCGGGTCAACGTCAAGTCGATCTACTGGAGCGCCCACGCGGTGGTCCCGCTGATGCGCGAGCAGGGCGGCGGCAGCTTCATCAACATCGCCTCGACCGCGGGCCTCCGCCCACGCCCCGGGCTCACCTGGTACAACGCCAGCAAGGGCGCCGTGATCACCATGAGCAAGTCGATGGCGGTCGAGCTCGCCCCCGACAACATCCGGGTCAACGCCATCTGTCCGGTGGTCGGCGAGACCGGGCTGACCGCGGCGTTCATGGGCGGCGACACGCCCGAGCTCCGGGCCAAGTTCACGAGCACCATCCCGCTCGGGCGGATGAGCCGGCCGGCCGACATCGCGGCGGCGTGCCTCTACCTCGCCGAGGACGAGGCGTCGTTCATCACCGGCGTGGCGCTCGAGGTCGACGGTGGCCGCTGCGTCTAGTCCAGAGCCGCTGCTGGGTCCTGAAGGGAGCGTGCGCCGCTGCTGGCGCGCGGCTGGCCGCGCGCAGCGGCGTTAGCACCGCCCGGCATGACAGGATACGCGTTGGCCGGGTAGTCGGCAGACGTGAGCCTTGCGGGCGCGTGCCTGCTACTCGGTCTTGTGGCCCTGCCAGTACTTGTTGTCGTCGAAGGACGGGCCCCAGATCATGCCCTGGACGGTGTCCCGCTCGGCGATCGCCTCGATGTCCTGGAACATGATCACGAACGGGCCCTCCTCGAGCACCGTCCGCTGCAGCTCGTGGTACATCTCGGCGCGCTTCTCGGGGTCGCTCTCGAGCACCGCGGCCTGGGTCTTCTGGCTGAGGTCCGGGATCTCCCAGGCATTGCGCCAGGCGAGCTTGCCGGAGTGATCCTCGTCGTTGCTGGGGTTGGAGGCGAAGGTGTCGGCGTTGGTGTGCGGGTCCTGGTAGTCCGGGCCCCAGCGGCCGATGTAGATGTCGTGGGTGCGCGCCCGGTACTTGGTCAGCGTCTGCTTGTTGTCGCCGGGCAGGATCTCGAGGTCGATGTTCGCCTGGTCCCAGGTGCTCTGGATGACCTGCGCCATGTCCATGACCGGCGAGGAGTTGCGGGTGTCCATGGTGACCTTGAACCCGTCCTCGAGCCCGGCGTCGGCGAGGATCTGCTTCGCCTTCTCGATGTCGAGCGTGTACGGCGTCTCGTCGAGCGCGCCGAGGAAGCCTTCCGGCAGGAAGGTCTGGTGGACGGTCGCCGAGCCCTTGAGGATGGTGTTCGCGAGGTCCTCGTAGGGGATCAGCCACTTCAGCGCCTCGCGCACCTCCGGCCGCGCCAGATGCTCGTTCTTCTGGTTGAGGCCGAGGTAGTAGATGGCGCCCTTCGGCACCTCCCTGAGCACGATCTCCTGGTTGTCCCTAAGCGCCTCGATCTGATCGGCCTCGAGGTTCCGCGCGATGTCGATGTCGCCCTTCTCGATCAGCAGCATCTGGGTCGCGGGCTCGGAGATGTGCCGGGTGATCACGCGCCGGAAGCCGACCTCGCCCTTCCAGTAGTCGGGGTTGGCTTCCAGCACCGTGCTCTCGTTCGGCTTCCAGGAGACGTGCCGGAAGGGCCCGGAGGCGGCGGAATTGGTCTTGAGCCACTCGTGGCCCATGTCGCCGTCGACCTCGTGCTCCATCGCGAGCTGCTTGTCGACCACCGAGCCGACGGTCGCGGTCAGGCAGTAGAGGAAGAAGGTCGGTGCGTAGGGCTGGTCGAGCTCGGCCGTGAAGGTCATGTCGTCCACGACCTTGATCCTGTCCTCGACGTTCTCGGGGGTGAAGCCGAACTGGGTCAGGATGAAGGCGGGCGTGAGATTGAGCTTGATCACCCGCTGCAGCGACCACGCGGCGTCCTCGGCAGTCAGCGGGTTGCCGGAATGGAAGGTGATCCCGGGACGGATCTTGAAGGTGAAGGTCCTGCCGTCGTCGCTGATGGTCCAGCTCTCGGCGACGTGGCCCTGCAGGTTCTCGACGTCGTCGGCGGGATAGGTGACCAGGCGGTCGTAGACGTTCGCCGCCCACTCGGCGGCGGTGAACTCGAACACCTCGGCCGGGTCGAGGCTGATCATGTCGTCGATCTGGTTCGCCATGACCAGCGTGTCGGGCGGCGTCGCGCTCGACGCCGGCGGCGGGGCGGCGAGGACGACGGCGAGGGGCAGGACGGCGCCGAGCAGGAGGGGCCGGAGCTGGCGGATCATCAGAGTCTCCCGACGTGGTTCTCGTTCCGCCGCTCGAGCCGGGCAGCGGCCATGGCTGGCGGAGGCGAGCGTCGCTTGGCCTCAGGGAGGTGTCAAGCGAGCGAGCCGCTCGGTCAGGAGCGCGAAGAAGCCGTCGGCGTCGATCCTGGTGACGACCCTGGCGTTCGGCGTCCGGCCGGTCCGCCCCGACCAGTCGACCACGGTGCGGCCGAGGGTGAACTCGCCCGCGGTCTCGACGTCCACCGCGCAGTCCCGGCCCTCGAACAGCTCCGGCCGGAGCAGCCAGGCGATCGCGCACGGGTCGTGGAGTGGCGCGCCGACCCGGCCGCGCCGGGTCCGATGGTAGACGTTGTAGAACTCGAGCAGGCCGGCCGCCGCGTGGCCGACCCGTGTCCCGAGCGCGCGGATCGCCGCCAGCCGGTCCGGCGTGGCCAGGGCCTGGCGGGTGACGTCGAGGCCGTGCATCACGATCCGGACGCCGCTTTCGAACACGATCCGTGCCGCGTGCGGGTCGGCGTGGATGTTGAACTCGGCCGACGGCGTCACGTTGCCTTCACCGAGCGCGCCCCCCATCAGCACGATCTCCGCCGCCCGGGGGACGATGTCCGGCGCCTTGCGGAACGCCATCGCGAGGTTGGTGAGCGGCCCGATCGGGCACAGCGTCACGCTGCCGGGCGGGCGCTCGCGGAGGATCCGGACGATCGCGTCGACCGCGTGCTCGCTCTGGAGCGGGATCGTCGGCGGCGGCAGATCGGCGCCCTCGAGCCCGGTCTGGCCGTGGATGTGCTCGGCGGTGACCAGCGGGCGGATCAGCGGTGCCGCGCAGCCGGCATGGACCGGGACGTCGGGGCGGCCGGCGAGTTCCGCGATCCGCCGCGCATTGGCCGCGGTGAGCGCGAGCGGGACGTTCCCGGCGACGGTGGTCACCGCGAGGACCTCGAGCTCCGGTGAGGCGAAGGCGAGGAGCAGCGCCAGCGCATCGTCCTGGCCGGGGTCGCAGTCGATCAGGATCGGGCGGGCATCGGTCATGGCGGCAGTCCCGGCGGTCCGACGGAGAGGTATAGCAGCCCGCGCAGAGCGAGGTCGGTTCGGCGCTTCGCCACGACACTGGAACGCGCACCAGCCCCCACGGGCCGCAACTTTCGGTTCTAGGGGGCGCAAGGGGAACCTTAGCAATCATCGGCCGTTTCCCAGGCAGACGACCCCCGATTCCGGTCGCGAACCTACACATCGCTTTCCAAGCGAGGGAGTGCAGCAACATGACGTTTGGCAGGATGCGCACCGTGCTGCTCGCCAGCTCGGGCCTCGCGCTGATGGCTGCGAGCCCGGCCGTGGCTCAGCAGCAGTCCGAGCAGTGCATGCAGCAGCTCGACCAGATCGAGCAATCGGTTCAACAGGCGAACCTCGAGCAGCAGCGCCAGGAGGACATCACCGAGGTCATCGACGGTGCCCGCACCCTGGCCGAGAACGGCGACGAGGAAGGCTGCATGCGGGTCGTCGCCGAGCTCGAGGACCTGGTGCAGACCATCGAGACCACGCAGGCCGGTGGCGCGCAGCAGCCGGCCGGTCAGCAGCAGACTCAGGAGACACAGCAGCAGACGGGCCAACAGCAGGCTCAGGAGCCCCAGCAGCAGACCGGTCAGCAGCAGCAGGCTCAGGAGCCCCAGCAGCAGGCTCAGACCGGCGAGCAGCAGGGCCAGATGAGCCAGGAGGTGCAGCAGGCGCTGCAGCAGGTCCAGCAGCAGCTCGACCAGGCCCAGCAGGCGCTCGAGCAGGACAACGCCGAGGAGGCGCGCTCCGCGCTGGATCAGGCGAGCCAGCAGCTCGACCAGGCGGCGCAGCAGGCCGAGGGCCAGACCCAGCAGCAGCTGGAGCAGCTCCAGCAGCAGCTCGACCAGGCGATGCAGGCGCTCGAGCAGGACGACACGGAGGGCGCGCAGCAGGCGCTGCAGCAGTCGACCGACGAGATCCTTCTGATCGTCGAGGCCGACCCGGCCGAGCAGGCGAGCCAGCAGCAGGCGCAGTCCGAGCAGCAGGGCGCCCAGGGCGACACCCAGGCGGCCGCCGCGCAGATCGTCGTCGATCAGCCGCAGCCGCAGGTGACGGTCGACCAGCAGTCGCCGCAGATCAGCGTCCAGGTGCCGAAGCCGCAGGTAACCGTCCGGGTCCCGGACCCGCAGGTCAACGTCACGCAGCAGGCGCCGGAGGTGATCGTCCGGATCCCGGAGCCGGTCATCACGGTGCAGATGCCGCAGCCCGAGGTCACGGTCCGCATGCCGGAGCCGCAGATCGACGTGCAGCAGCCGGATCCGGAAGTCGAGATCGCCATGCAGGAGCCGGTGGTCGACGTGCAGATGCCGGAGCCCAAGGTCACGGTGCAGATGCCGCAACCGCAGGTCGACGTGCAGCCGGCGCAGCCGAACGTGGCGATTCAGGAGTCTCAGCCCCAGGTCCAGGTGACCCAGGCGCAGGCTACCGTGCAGCTGCAGCAGGAGGAGCCCGAGGTCACGGTCGAGAAGGGCGAGGCCCAGGTCAACCTCGAGCAGGCCGAGCCGAACGTCCAGATCGAGCAGGCCGAGGCTCAGGTCAACGTCGAGCGCTCCGAGGAGCAGCCCCAGGTCCAGGTCGAGCGCATGCAGGCCGGCGAGCAGGGCCAGCAGCAGGCGCAACAGGCGCAGGCCGGCGCCCAGCAGCAGGCTCAGGGCGGTCAGTCGCTCGAGCAGATCCGGCAGCAGCTCGACCAGGCGGAGCAGCAGATCCAGGAGGACAACCTCCAGGAGGCGAGCAGCACCCTCGACCAGGCGATGCAGACCCTGAGCCAGGCGATGCAGAACGCCGAGGGCGAGACCCAGCAGCAGCTGCAGCAGGCCGAGCAGTCGCTCCAGCAGGCCTCGCAGGCGATCGAGCAGGAGGACGCGGAGCAGGCTTCCCAGTCCCTGGAGGAGGCGCGTCAGCCGATCGAGCAGGCGAGCGCCAGCCAGGAGCAGGGGAGCCAGCAGCAGGCCCAGGCCGGCCAGCAGGGTCAGCAGCAGCAGGCTCAGGCCGGTGGTCAGCAGGCCCAGGGCGAGCAGCAGCAGGCTCAGGGCGGCGAGCAGGAGGAGGCTGAGGTCGAGGTGGTCGAGGCCGAGGAGCAGGAGGAGCAGCAGCAGGCCCAGCAGGGTCAGCAGCAGGCTGCGGTCGGTCAGGAGCAGCAGGAGCAGGAGCAACCGCAGCCGACCGGCCAGGAGCCGCTCGCGCAGATGGAGGCGAGCGACCTGATCGGCTCCGACGTGGTCAACGAGCAGGGCGAGACGGTCGCCGAGCTCATCGACCTCGTGAAGAAGACCTCCGACAGCGAGATGCACGCCGTGCTCAGCGTCGGTGGCTTCCTCGGCATCGGGGCCAAGGAGGTGGCGCTGCCGTACGACCGGTTCGACGTCGGTCAGGACAACCAGATCATCCTGTCCAACGCGACCAAGGAAGAGCTCGAGCAGCTGCCCGAGTACGACGAGGCCCAGTTCGAGGGCTCACAGCAGGCGCAGCAGCAGGAGGCGCCACGACAGCAGCAGGAGTAGCTTCCTGGCG
>DASUSF010000184.1:0-5786 GCA_036375275.1 Geminicoccaceae bacterium
CCCGCGCCGCCCAGAACGCCGCCCTCGAGCGCTCCGGCTCGTGCGCCTGACCCGCCTCGGCGAGGATCGCGAAGTGCTCCCCCGCGTCGCCGATCCGACCGAGGCGCCACGCGCTGATGCCGGCGAGCCAGTGGATCTCCGGCACCACGTCGCCGCTCCGTTCGGCCGAGCGGGCGGCGAGCCGGAACGCGTGGTCGTCCTGCCCGCCGATGAAGAAGCCGCGCGCGATCGACCAGCGGGCGAGGTCGACCTCGACCCGGTCGACCAGCTGGAGCGCCGCCTGGTCCTCGAAGGCCTTCAGCGCGGCCCCTGGCTCGCCCCGGCGGAGCTGCGCCTCGATCCGGCTCTGCCACCTGCGGACGATCTGCTCCTCGGTGCTGCTGCGCGCCCGCGACGAGCGGTAGCGGACGCTGACCCGCTCCTGGACCTGCTGGCCGGCGCCGCCGAGATAGCCGCCGAGCGGCGGCTCGGGCGCCACCGTCCCGCGCACCCGCCGCTTGAGGGCGAGGGCATGGATCCGGTCGGCATCGGGATGATCGGCATACCGGTCGAGCCAGTCCTTGAGCTCGGCGTAGGTCGATCGGTAGGCGGTCGGATGCATGTACCGCTGGTACAGGACGTGGCCGAGGAGCACCGGGTCCTTGAGGCCCGCGATGCGCCGGTCCGCCTCGTCCCAGGCCCCCTGGCGCTGGAGCTCGAAGATCTGCCCGTAGAGGATCGTGTCGTGCTCGCTGAGCGGCCCCGGCACGAGTCGGACGGCGCGCTCGGGCTCCGGCACACCCGGCTCGAGGCTGGCGAGGTGGACGCCTTCGGCGGCCACCGGGCCGGCGAGGCCGACGATCGCCGCGGCCAGACCGGCGACGCGGAGACGATGCAGGGCTCGGTCGAACATGGCGCGAAAATTAGCAGCAATTTTATGTGGCTTGAAGTTAATCGACGCTAACCAACCCTGCGGCGGAACCGCGCCGGCTCATTCCTGCAGGAGGCGACGGATCGTCAGCAGGTCGCGCCACGACTGGCGCTTGTTCGCCGGCTGGCGCAACAGGTAGGCCGGGTGGAACGTGACCAGCGCCGGGATCTCGAGCTGGTCGCTCCGGTAGGTGAAGCGCCGGCCCCTGAGCCGGGTCACGCCCTCCCGGAGGCCGAGCAGGGTGCGCGCCGCGATCCCGCCGACGAAGACGATCAGGCGCGGCCGGATCAGCTCGATCTGGCGCTCCAGGAAGGGCTGGCACACCAGGAGCTCGGTCTGGGTCGGGGCGCGGTTGCCGGGCGGGCGCCAGTAGATGACGTTGGTGATGTAGCTGTTGGTCCGATCGCGACCGATGGTCGCCAGCATCCGGTCGAGCAGCTGGCCGCTCGGGCCGACGAACGGCTTGCCCTGCCGGTCCTCCTCGGCGCCGGGCGACTCCCCGATCAGCATCAGGTCGGAGGACGGGTTGCCGTCGGCGAAGCAGAGGCGCATCGCCGTGTCGCGCAGCGAGCAGCCCTCGAACCGCTCGAGCGCGTCCCTGAGCTCGTCGATGCTCCGGCAGGCGGCGGCGACGGTGCGCGCGTCCTCCGCGGCATCGACCGCGGGCGTCGGCGTGATCAGACGTGGCTGGCGCGGCCCTGGCGGATCGTCGGCGCGCCCCGCGGGCGGCGCGGCCGGCGCCGGGAGGGGCGCTTCGGGCGCCGGCGCCAGACGATTAATCGCTTGCTCGCCGATCCACTCGTCGGCACCCATATCGCGATACCAGTCGAGCCAGGCACGACGCGGATCGGTCGGGGCGGTCATGGCTCCGCGCCGTGCAACCACTGCAACGATGGGGTCGAGGGCTGATGGAACGCGAGAGCATGCAGTTCGACGTGGTGATCGTCGGCGCGGGGCCGGCCGGGCTCGCGGCGGCGATCCGCCTGCGTCAGCTGGCCGGGGAGGCCGGCCGCGAGCTCGCCGTCTGCGTGATCGAGAAGGCGTCGGTGCTGGGCGCGCACTCGCTGTCCGGCGCGGTCCTCGAGCCGCGCGCGCTGAACGAGCTGATCCCCGACTGGCAGTCGAAGGGCGCCCCGATCACCGTGCCGGCCAAGGACGACCGCTTCCTCTACCTGACCGGGAGCCGCTCGATCCGCCTGCCGACCCCGCGGCCGATGCACAACGAGGGCAACTACATCGTCAGCCTCGGCGAGGTGGTGAAGTGGCTGGGCGAGCAGGCCGAGGCGCTCGGCGCCGAGATCTACCCGGGCTTCGCCGCCGCCGAGGTCCTGTACGACGAGGACGGGCGGGTCAGGGGCGTGGCGACCGGTGCGATGGGGCTCGACGCCAGGGGCGAGCCCAAGGCCACCTTCGAGCCCGGCATCGAGCTCCACGCCACGTGGACCCTGTTCGCCGAAGGCTGTCGCGGCTCGCTCACCCGCGAGCTCGAGCAGCGCTTCGGGCTGCGCGACGGGCGCGACCCGCAGACCTATGGCATCGGCATCAAGGAGCTCTGGGAGGTCAAGGAATCGCAGCATGCGCCCGGCCGGGTCGTCCACACCATCGGCTGGCCGCTCGATCCCGGGACCTACGGCGGCTCGTTCCTCTACCACCTCGACCGGCGCCGGGTCGCGGTCGGCTTCGTGGTCGGCCTCGACTACGAGAACCCCTACCTCTCGCCGTTCCACGAGTTCCAGCGGTTCAAGACCCATCCCGCGATCCGGCCGGTCCTCGAAGGCGGCCGGCGGATCTGCTACGGCTCGCGCGCGCTCAACGAGGGCGGGCTGCAGTCGATCCCGAAGCTGACCTTCCCGGGCGGCGCGCTGATCGGCTGCTCGGCCGGCTTCCTCAACGTGCCCAAGATCAAGGGCAACCACACCGCGATGAAGTCGGGCATGCTGGCCGCCGAGGCGGCGTTCGAGGCGCTCGGCGGGGAGGGCCCGGCGTCGACCCTCGACGCCTACCCGGCGGCCCTCGAGCGCTCGTGGATCCGGGACGAGCTGGCGCTGGCGCGCAACATCCGGCCGAGCTTCCGCTACGGCCTCTACGGCGGCCTCGCCTACAGCGCGCTGGACTCCTACGTGCTGCGCGGCAAAGCGCCCTGGACCTTCCACCATCATGCCGACCACAAGCAGCTCAGGCCGGCACGCGACTTCAAGCCGATCGACTACCCGAAGCCCGACGGCAAGATCACCTTCGACCGGCTGTCGTCGGTCTACATCTCCAACACCAACCACGACCACGATCAGCCCTGCCACCTGAAGCTCAAGGACCCGGCGGTGCCGATCGACCTCAACCTCGCCGAGTTCGACGCGCCGGAGCAGCGCTACTGCCCGGCGGGCGTGTACGAGATCGTCGACGACGGCGGGTCGCCCCGGCTCCAGATCAACTTCCAGAACTGCGTGCACTGCAAGACCTGCGACATCAAGGACCCGACCCAGAACATCGTCTGGGTGGTGCCGCAGGGGGGCGACGGGCCGACCTACGAGGGCATGTGAGCCGGTCGGGCGTCGCCGCCGGGGACGGTCCGCGGTCGTCGCTCGGGAGCGGCGCGCGCTCAGAGGTCGCGGAACGCGACCGGCCGCCCGCCCTGGTCCATCACCAGCTTGCCGCCCTCATCCTGCGCAGCTATGTAACGGCCATGCCCGACGGCGGTCCCGACGTACAGCACCGGCCTGACCTTCTTGCCCTCGAAGGACTTGTCCTGGCTCGCCGGCCCGCGGGCGCTGGGATCGTTCTTGCTCTTGGTACGCAGCATCGTCACTTGCTCCTTGCCGATCGGGTCGTCCGCGACCGTCCGACGGTTCCATGCCGAGGGGGCAGGGCGACGTCAAGGGCGAAGCAGCGCCGGCCGCGGATGCAGCGGGCGTCCACGTGAGATGGGACCGAGGTAGCCCCTGATGTCGCTACGAACCTCAGCGGCCGCCAGGGCCGGCACGGTGGCGGTGACCATGATCGTGACCGCCTGCGCCGGCGCGGCCGCAACGGGCGAGCCGGAGATCGGCGGCCTCCGCCTCGCGGTCGCAAGCGAAGGCCGGGAGTCCTATCTCGGCGACTACCTCGCCGGCAACTTCGCCCGCGACATCGGCGAGGTCGCGGCGGCCGCCGGCTACTTCGAGAGCGCGCTGGTCGGCGCTCCGGGCAACGTCGAGCTGCTCGAGGAGCTCTTCCTGCTGACCGTTGCGGCGGGCGAGTTCGAGAGCGCGCTGCGGCGCGCGCGGGAGCTGGTCGGGGCCCGGTCCGAGGCCGACGAGGCACGGCTGCTGCTCGCCGCGAAGGCCGCGCGCGATGGCGACCCGGCGGCGGCGCGGGCGCAGCTCGAGGCGGTGGGCGAGCGCGGGATCGCGGCCCTGGCGACGCCATTCCTCGACGCCTGGGCGATCTTCGCCGGCGACGCGACGGCGGTCGAGGACGCCATCCTCCGGCTCGAGCAGGCGGAGCCGCTCGGGCCGTTGAACGACTATCACGAATCGATGCTGCTGCACCTCGCCGGCCGGCCGGCGGAGGGGCTGAAGGTGCTCGAGGGCACGGTTGCCGACAACCCGCGGGTGCCGAGCCGGATGGCGCAGGCCTATGCCGGCATGCTCGCCGCCACCGGCGCGCGCGACCGGGCGATCGCGTTTCTCGAGGAGCAGGTTGCGGATGCGACGGAGCAGCCGCACATCGCCCGCTCGCTCGAGGTGCTGCGCTCCGGGAGCGAGCCGCTGCTGCCGTTCGCGGACGCGGTCGGCGGCATGGCGGATGCCTTGCTCGGGATCGCCGAGGCCCTGCATCAGGAGCGCGGCGGCCAGCGTGCCATCTTCTACGCCCGCGCCGCCCAGTTCCTGGACCCTGAGCTCGACGACGCCGCGCTGCTGGTCGGCGACATCATGGCCGAGCAGGACAACCAGGAGGCGGCGATCGCGGCCTACCAGAGGATCGGCGAGGGGTCGCCGCTGCACTACGCCGGGCAGCTCAGGATCGCCCGCTCGCTCTACCAGCTGGAGCGCCACGAGGAAGCCTTCGACACCCTCGAGGAGCTCGGCCGGAAGGTCCCGGACCGGGTCGACGCCCTGGTTCAGCTCGGCGACCTCCTGCGCCGGGAGGAGGAGTACGAGCGCGCGGAGCGCGCCTACAGCCGTGCGATCGAGCGGACCGGCGGCGCGGTCGGGCCCGAGGACTGGAGCCTGTTCTACACCCGCGGCATCACGCGCGAGCGCACGGACCGCTGGCCCGAAGCCGAGGCCGACTTCCTGAAGGCCCTCGAGCTGCAGCCCGAGCAGCCGTTCGTCCTCAACTACCTCGGCTACAGCTGGGTCGACATGGGCATGCACCTCGACCGGGCGAAGGGCATGCTCAACCGGGCGGTCGAGCTCCGCCCCAACGACGGCTTCATCGTCGACAGCCTGGGCTGGGTCCACTACCGGCTCGGCGACTACCGGGATGCGGTCGAGCAGCTCGAGCGGGCGGTCGAGCTCGAGCCGGGCGACCCGGTGATCAACGACCACCTGGGCGACGCCTACTGGAGGGTCGGCCGGACCCGCGAGGCGCGCTACCAGTGGGAACGGGCGCTCACCCTCGAGCCCGAGGAGGACGTCGAGGAGGCGATCCGGAAGAAGCTCGAGGATGGTCTTCCCGCCCGCGACGGCACGGAGATCGACCCCACCTGAGCGGCATCGCCTCCGATCCTCGCGAAGAGCTGGCGCCGGCCAAGATCAACCTCGACCTGTTCGTGCTGGGCCGCCGCCCGGACGGCCTGCACGAGCTCGACAGCGTGGTGGTGTTCACCCGCCTCGGCGACCGCCTCCGCTTCGAGCCCGCGGCGAGGCTCGAGCTGATCGTCGGCGGACCCGAAGCC
>DASUSF010000185.1:0-25097 GCA_036375275.1 Geminicoccaceae bacterium
GCCGGTGGGGACGTCGAGCGACTGCGCGCGGCGACCTTGCCCGAGGCCGGGCAGAGCGTGGGCGAGGCGATCAACGAGGCGATCGGCCGGATCGGCGAGAACCTCAGCCTCAGGCGGACCGCCACCGTCGAGGTGGACCACGGTGCCGTCGGCTCCTACGTGCACGGCGCGCTCGCGCCCGGGCTCGGCAAGATCGGCGTCCTGGTCGGCCTGCAGTCGACCGGCGATCCGGACGAGCTCGCGGCCCTCGGCAAGCAGCTCGCGATGCACGTCGCCGCCGCCCGGCCGCTGGCGGTCAGCGCCGACAAGGTCGACGCCCGGACGGTCGAGCGCGAGCGGGAGATCTACGCCGATCAGGCGCGCGCTACGGGCAAGGCCGAGAACATCCTGGACAAGATCGTCGACGGCCGGCTGCGCAAGTTCTTCGAGGAGCAGGTCCTGCTCGAGCAGAACTTCGTGGTCGATCCGGACCTCAAGGTGAAGGACGCGATCGACAAGGTGGCCGAGCGGCTCGGCAGCTCGATCATGGTCACCGGCTTCGTGCGCTACGCCCTCGGCGAAGGCCTGGAGAAGAGGACCACGAGCCTCGCCGAGGAGGTGGCGGCGCAGCTGGACGACAGCTGAGGAGCCCCCGGGTGTCGGCGAGCCGGCCGGGGATCGAAGCGCCGTCCGGGCGCCGCGCGGGGGAGGAGCTCGGATGATGGTCGAGCCGGAGACGCCGCCGCGGTTCAGCCGCGTCCTCCTCAAGATGTCGGGCGAGCTTCTGATGGGCCGGCAGGGCTACGGCCACGACCCCGCCATGCTGCGCCAGCTCGGCGACGACGTGCTCGCGGTCAACGGCCAGGGCATCGAGCAGTGCCTGGTGATCGGCGGCGGCAACATCGTCCGCGGCGGGGTCGCGGCGGCCTCCGGCATCGAGCGCGCGAACGCCGACTACATGGGCATGCTGGCCACGGTCATCAACGCGCTGGCGGTGCAGAGCGTGCTCGAGCAGATGGGGGTCCAGACCCGGGTCCTCTCGGCGATTCCCATGTCGTCGGTGTGCGAGCCGTACATCCGCAGGCGCGCGATCCGGCACATGGAGAAGGGCCGGGTCGTGATCTGCGCGGCGGGCACCGGGAATCCGTTCTTCACCACCGACACGGCGGCGGCGTTGCGCGCGGCCGAGCTCAGCTGCGACGTGCTGCTCAAGGGCACCAAGGTCGACGGCGTGTACGACGCCGACCCGGTCCGGCATCCGGGCGCGCGGCGCTTCGAGCGGCTGACCTACCACGAGGTTCTGGCCCGCGACCTCAAGGTCATGGACGCGTCGGCGATCTCGCTCGCCCGGGAGAGCGCCATCCCGATCATCGTGTTCGCGATCCATCGGCCGGGCTCGCTGATCAGCGTGTTGCGCGGCGACGGTGCCCACACGATGATTTCGGAGGAAGCGCCAGACAATCAGGAGGCGATGTCGTGAGCGAGTTCTCCATGGACGATGTGCGCAGGCGCATGGACGGCGCGGTCGAGGTCCTGCGCAAGGAGTTTTCGGGGCTGCGCACCGGGCGCGCCTCGGCGAGCCTGCTCGAGCCGGTCATGGTCCAGGCCTACGGCAGCGAGATGCCCCTCAACCAGGTCGGCACCGTGAGCGTGCCGGAGGCGCGCATGCTCTCGGTGCAGGTCTGGGACAAGGGGCTCGTGAAGGCGGTCGACAAGGCGATCCGCAACTCGGGCCTCGGCCTCAATCCCGCCGTCGACGGCACCCTGGTGCGCATCCCGGTGCCGGAGCTGAGCGAGGAGCGGCGGGTCGAGCTCGCCAAGGTAGCAGGTCGTTATGCCGAACAGGCTAGGGTTGCGGTCCGCAACGTCCGTCGGGACGCGATGGAGCAGCTCAAGCGCCTCGAGAAGGACGGCGAGCTGTCGCAGGACGAGCAGCACAAGGTGAGCGATCAGGTGCAGCAGCTGACCGACCAGGAGATCAAGCGGATCAACGACACGCTCGCGGCCAAAGAGGCCGAGATCATGACCGTATGAGGGCCGGATGACCTTGCACCCTTCTGTCCGTCCGGCGGTCGATGCGGCTCCGGTCGAGGAGCGCCCCGGCGGCGGGCTCGGCCCCGTCCACATCGCGATCATCATGGACGGCAACCGGCGCTGGGCGAAGGGCCGGGGCATGCCGCCGATCTTCGGCCACCAGCGCGGCGCCGAGGCCGTCCGGCGAAGCATCGAAGGGTGCATCGATCACGGCGTGCGCTACCTCACCCTGTTCGCCTTCAGCTCGGAGAACTGGAAGCGGCCGGTGGACGAGGTCAACGAGCTGATGAACCTGCTCCGCTTCTACCTGCGGCGGGAGATCGGCGAGCTCGGCCGCAACGGGGTGCAGCTCCGCTTCCTCGGCGAGCGCGAGCTGATGGCGCGTGACATCGCCGAGATGATGGGCGAGGCCGAGCGGCGGACCCGCGGCAACGACCGCCTGATCCTGACCATCGCGCTGAACTACGGCAGCCGGCGGGAGATCGTGCGCGCCGCGCAGACCCTGGCCGAGGAGGTGGCGGCCGGTCGCCTCGATCCCGGCGACATCGACGAGGAGCGCCTGGCGCGGACCCTGAACGGCCTCGACCTGCCCGATCCGGATCTTCTGATCCGGACCAGCGGCGAGCAGCGGATCTCCAACTTCATGCTCTGGCAGCTCGCCTATACCGAGCTGGTCTTCCTGCCGGTCAACTGGCCGGAGTTCGACAAGCGCCACATCGCCCAGGCGGTCGCGGAGTTCCGGGGCCGCGAGCGGCGCTACGGGGCATCGGGTGGCTGACGCCGACCCGGCGCTGAGGCGGAGGGTCATCTCGGCTCTGGCGCTCGCGCCGGTCGCGATCGCCATGGTGCTCCTCGGCGGCTGGGGGTTCGTCGGCTTCGTCTGGCTCGCCGTCGTGCTGATGGCGCTCGAATGGGCCCGCCTCACCGCCGCCCGGTTCAGTCCGCGGGATGGCCGGATCGCAGGGTTCGCGGTGGTCGCGGTCGGCGCCTGCTCGACGGTCGCGGCCGGCTTCGACCAGCCGGTCTGGGCGCTCGGCCTGCTCCTCGGGGGCGCCGCCGCCGCCGCCGTCGCGGCGACGGTGCTGCGGGCCCCGCCCCTCTGGGTCGGCCTCGGGGTCGGCTACGTCGGCCTGCCGGCGCTCGCGCTGATCTGGCTGCGCTCGGTGCCGGACCTCGGTCTCAGCGTGCTGATCTGGCTGTTTCTCGTGGTCTGGGCGGCGGATTCGTCGGCGTATTTCACCGGCCGCACCCTCGGCGGGCCGAAGCTCGCGCCGTCCATCAGCCCGAGCAAGACCTGGTCGGGCTTCGGCGGCGGCGTGGTCGGAGCGGCCCTGATCAGCGTCGTCGCCGCCTGGCTTTCCGGCGCGGCGCCGGTCGTGCTCGTCGGCGCGCTGGCGGCGCTGCTCGCGGTCGTCGCGCAGATCGGCGATCTTGCGGAATCGGCCCTGAAGCGGCGCGCCGGGGTCAAGGACAGCGGCCAGCTGATCCCCGGCCACGGCGGCATCCTGGACCGGGTGGACGGCCTGCTGTTCGCGGCGCCGGTCCTGGCGCTCCTCGGCGTCGTCACCGGGCCGGACGCATGGCTGTCCCGATGAGCGTCCCCGACCGGCTCCCGGAACCGCCCCGGCGGATCAGCGTGCTCGGCGCGACCGGCTCGATCGGCCGAAGCACGCTCGATCTCGTGCGCCGCCAGCCGGAGCGCTACCGGGTCGTGGCGCTGACCGCCGACCGCTCCGCCGAGCATCTCGCCCGGGCGGCGCTCGAGCATCGGGCGGAGCTCGCGGTGGTCGCGGATGAGAACGCCTATCCGGCCCTCAGGGCCGCGCTCGCCGGGTCGGGGATCGAGGCCGCCGCGGGCGAGGCGGCGCTCGCCGGGGCTGCGGCCCGACCGGCCGACTGGGTGATGGCAGCGATCGTCGGCGCGGCCGGCCTCGCCCCGACCCTCGAGGCGGTCCGCCGGGGCGTGCTGGTCGCGCTCGCCACCAAGGAGAGCCTGGTCTGCGCGGGCCGTCTCTTCACGGACGAGGTGCGGCGCAGCGGCGCCACCCTGCTGCCGGTCGATTCCGAGCACAACGCGATCTTCCAGGCCCTCGGTGGGGCCGACCTCGGCGACGTCGAGCGCCTGATCCTGACCGCCTCCGGCGGACCGTTCCGGACCCGGGCGCTCGCGGACATGGCGCGGATCGCGCCGGAGGAGGCCGTCCTGCACCCCAACTGGAGCATGGGCGCCAAGATCTCGGTCGATTCCGCGACCATGATGAACAAGGGGCTGGAGCTGATCGAGGCCCATCACCTGTTCGATCTCCCGGCCGAGCGGATCGAGATCCTGGTGCATCCGGAATCGGTGGTGCACAGCCTGGTCGCGTTCCGGGACGGCTCGATGCTGGCCCAGCTCGGCGCGCCGGACATGCGGATCCCGATCGCGCACACGCTCGGCTGGCCCCGGCGGCTCGACGTGCCGACCCCGCGCCTCGATCTCGCGCGCGTCGCGACGCTCCGGTTCGAGGCGCCCGACCCGGTGCGCTTCCCGGCGCTCCGCCTCGCGCGCGACGCGCTGAACGCGGGCGGCGGGCTGCCGACCGTGCTGAATGCGGCGAACGAGGTCGCGGTCGCGGCATTCCTGGAGCGGAAGCTCGGCTTTCTCGACATCGCCCGGGTCGTGGAGGGGGCGCTCGAGCGCGGCTCTCTCAGGGCCCCCGAAAGCATCGGCGAGGTGATCGCGCTCGACCGCGAGACCCGTCGGCGGACCGTTGAGCTGGTCGCCCGGCGCGGCGCGGCCTGAATCGGAAGAGGATCATGGATTCGCTGTTCACCTTCCTCGGCTACATCGTCCCCTTCCTGATCATCCTGTCGGTGGTCGTGTTCGTCCACGAGCTCGGCCACTACCTGGTCGCGCGCCTGAACGGCGTGAAGGTCGAGGTGTTCTCGATCGGCTTCGGCACCGAGCTGTTCGGCTGGACGAACCGCGCCGGGACGCGCTGGAAGGTGAGCGCGCTGCCGCTCGGCGGCTACGTCAAGATGCGCGGCGACGCCGATGCCACCAGCAGCCGGATCGACCTCTCGGCGATGCCCGAGCCGGACAGCTTCCCCGCCAAGTCGGTGGGGCGGCGCGCGGCGATCGTGGTCGCCGGGCCGCTCGCCAACTTCGTGTTCGCGATCGTGGCGCTCGCGCTGCTGTTCGCGCTGGTCGGCCGCCCGTTCACCCCGCCCGAGGTCGGCGAGGTGCAGGAGGCCGGCGCGGCGGCCGAGGCCGGCATTCAGCCGAACGACCGGATCGTCGCGGTCGACGGCACGCCGATCGCGAGCTTCGAGGAGCTGCAGGAGATCGTCCGCACGGCGCCCGGCGAGCCCCTGGCGTTCACCATCGAGCGCGCGGGCGAGACCCTCGAGGTCGAGATCGTGCCGCGCAAGAGCGAGCTCACCGACCGCTTCGGCAACACCCACGAAGTCGGCCTGATCGGGATCAGCCGCTCCGGCGTCGAGTTCCGGCGCTCCAACCCGGCGAGCGCCCTGGTCGAGGGGGTCGAGGAGACCTTCACGCTGGTGGTCGGCACGCTCCAGGCGATCGGTCAGATGATCGTCGGCAGCCGGACCACGGACGAGCTCGGCGGGCCGCTCAGGATCGCGCAGATGTCCGGAGAGATCGCCAAGGACGGGATCATCCCCGCCATCTGGTTCACCGCGATATTGTCGATCAACCTCGGCCTGATTAACCTGTTCCCGATTCCAATGCTCGACGGCGGGCACCTCGTCATGTACGGGATCGAGGCGGTCCGGGGCCGGCCGTTGAACGAGCGCAGCCAGGAGATCGCGTTCCGGTTTGGTCTCGCGCTGGTGCTGACCTTGATGGTGTTCGCGACCTGGAACGATCTGGTCCACCTCAACGTGATCGAATTCTTCAAGGGGCTGGTCTCGTGACGAGGCACGGGGGGCGGCCCCCCATAATGTCCAACCGGGAGGAACAATGCCGCCGCGCCGGGCCCTGCTTCTGGCGATCGTCATGCTGGTCGCCTTCGTCGATCCCCGGGCCGAGGTCCGTCCGCAGGAGCTGAGCCCGACCGAGCGGCCGGCGGCGGCCGACACCATCGAGAGCATCGAGGTCCGCGGCAACCAGCGGATCGAGGCGCCGACGATCCGGAGCTACATGACGGTCGGGGTCGGCGATCCGTTCGATCCAGCCCGGCTCGACGAGTCGCTGAAGAACCTGTTCGCGACCGGCCTGTTCGACGACGTCCTGCTGCGTCGCGAGGGCGACCGGCTCGTGGTCAACGTGGTCGAGAACCCGATCATCAACCGGATCGCATTCGAGGGGAACCTCCGCCTCGACGACGGGCTCCTGGAATCCGAGGTCCAGCTCCGGCCGCGGGTGGTCTACACCCGCTCGCGGGTGCAGAACGCGGTCAACCGCATCCTCGAGCTCTATCGCCGCAACGGCCGCTTCGCGGCCACGGTCGAGCCGAAGGTGATCGAGCTGTCGGAGAACCGGGTCGACCTGGTCTTCGAGATCAACGAGGGTCCGCTCACCGAGGTCGAGCGGATCATCTTCATCGGCAACCAGGCGTTCGGCGACGAGCAGCTCCGGGGCGTGATCCAGACCAAGGAATCGGCCTGGTACCGCTTTCTGTCGTCCGACGACACCTACGACCCCGACCGGCTGCTGTTCGACCAGGAGCTGCTCCGGCGGTTCTACCTCGGGCGCGGCTATGCCGACTTCAACGTCCGCTCGGCGATCGCCGAGCTCAGCCCCGACGGCCGGAGCTTCATCATCACGTTCACGGTCGAGGAAGGCGACCGCTACCGGTTCGGCACGATCGACCTCGAGTCCCGGCTGCGCGACCTCGAGCCGGCCGAGCTCCGCGCGCTGCTCGAGACCCGCGAGGGCGAGATCTACAACGCCGACGAGATCGAGGATTCGATCATCGCGCTCACCGAGGAGATCGGTAAGCTCGGCTACGCCTTCGTGGAGATCAACCCGCAGGCGAGCAAGCGCGAGGAAGAAGATCTGATCGACCTGACCTACGTGATCAACGAAGGCGAGCGGGTCTACATCGAGCGGATCGACATCGTCGGCAACGTGCGCACCCTCGACGAGGTGATCCGGCGCGAGTTCCGCCTGTCCGAGGGGGACGCCTTCAACACCGCGCTGCTGCGCCGGTCGCGGCAGCGGATCCAGGAGCTCGGCTACTTCGAGAGCGTCGAGATGCGGACCGGGCCCGGCTCCTCCCCCGACCGGACCGAGATCGAGGTCGAGGTCAGCGAGCGCTCGACCGGCGAACTGTCCTTTGGCGCCGGCTTCTCGACCTCGGACGGACCCCTCGGCGACATCCGGCTGACCGAGCGCAACCTGCTCGGGCGGGGCCAGACGATCCGGGCCAACCTGACGGTCTCCGGCCGCACCCAGCAGATCGACTTCAGCTTCACCGAGCCCTATTTCCTCGACCGCGACTTCGCCGCCGGCTTCGACCTGTTCCGGCGCACCACCGACTTCCAGGACGAGGGCTCGTTCGACCAGACCACCACGGGCGGCACGCTCCGGGGCTCGTACCCGCTGACCGAGCAGTTGCGCCATGGCCTGCGCTTCACCGTCCGGCAGGACGAGATCGAGGACGTGCGCGAGGACGCCTCGCGGTTCATCAGGGACGAGGAGGGGGAGGACCTCACCGTCCTGATCGGCCAGACCCTGACCTACGACGTCCGCGACACCGCCTTCCTGCCGACCGAGGGCTACCTGCTGCGCTTCGAGCAGGATCTCGCCGGGCTCGGCGGCGACACCCAGTTCCTGCGCCACGAGCTGCTCGCGACCTACTACTATCCGTTCGCGCCCGACTGGGTGCTCAACATCGCGGGCCGCGGCGGCTTCATCTTCGGCTACGGCGGCGAGGACGTCCGCCTGTTCGACCGGTTCTTCCTCGGCGGGGCGACGCTCAGGGGCTTCGAGTTCGCAGGCGTCGGGCCGCGCGACGTGACCACCGGCGACGCGCTCGGCGGCAATCTTCTCGGCACCGGGACGGTGGAGATGCGCTTCCCGCTCGGCCTGCCGGAAGAGCTCAGGATGTTCGGCCGCGCCTTCGTGGAAGGAGGCACCCTGACCGAGGTCGATGCGGAGGGGCCGGAGATCGCGGACTCCGGCTCGCTCCGGGCTGCGGGCGGGATCGGGCTGTCCTGGCTCTCCCCGCTCGGCCCCATCGCCGTCGACCTGTCTCAGGCCTTCGTCAAGGAAGACGAGGACGAGACCGAAGTCTTCCGGATCAGCTTTGGGACCCGTTTCTGAGAGCACGACCATGACCCTGACGCGACGCAGTCTGATCCGCCTGGTAGCGCAGCTCGCGCTCGGCCTTCTCCTGGCTCTGCCGCCGACCGGCGCCTTCGCGCAGAAGCTGCCGGCGACGGTGGCGGCGGTGATCGACTATCAGCAGATCCTGCGCGAGGCGAAGGCCGCGCGCAGCATCCGCGAGCAGATCGAGGGGCGCCGCGAGGCGTACCAGAACGAGATCGGCCGCGAGGAGGAGCGGCTGCGCGCCGCCGATCAGGCCTTCGCGAAGCAGCGCTCGCTCCTGACCCCGGAGGCGCTGGCTGAGAAGCGCCGCGAGTTCGAGAAGGAGGTGATGGAGGTCCAGCGCATGGTCCAGGAGCGCCGGCGCAAGCTGGACCGCGCCTCGGCCGCGGCGCTGAACGAGGTCAAGAAATCGCTGATCGAGATCGTGACCGGGATCGCGGAGACGCGCGGCTTCAACCTCGTCCTGCCGAGCTCGGAAGTCCTGTTCTTCGCCCGGCACATCGATCTCACCGAGGAGGTGCTGGCCCAGCTCGACCAGCGGTTGCCCCAGGTGCAGGTGCCCGAGAACGTGGAGTAGGCGCCTTGGCCGACCCCCGCTTCTTCGACAACCGGGGCCCGTTCCCGCTCGGCGAGCTGGCGCGGCTTGCGGGCGTCGAAGGGGAGGTGGACGAGCCGGAGCGGTCGATCCTGGACGTGGCCCCGCTCGACGTCGCCGGCCCGAGCGACCTGACGTTCCTCGACAATCCGAAGTACGCGGCCCAGGCGCGCGCGACCCGGGCGGCCGCCTGCCTGATCCGCCCCGCTCAGGAGGATCTGCCGGGACCCGGCGTGGCGCGTCTGGTCGTCCCCGATCCCTATCGCGCCTACGCCAGGATCGCCCGGGCCTTCTACCCGGGGGCAGGCGCGCCCGGCGCGGCCGGCCCGGCGCCGTCGCGCGAGGGCGCCCACGTCGATCCCGACGCCCGGCTCGACGACACGGCCAGGGTGGAGGCCGGCGCGGTGGTGGAGGCCGGCGCGGTGCTGGCCGCACGCGTCCGGATCGGCGCCAACGCAGTGGTCGGCCGGAACGTCGAGATCGGGGCCGACAGCGTCGTCGGGCCAGGTGCCACCCTCAGCCACTGCCTGATCGGCGCCCGGGTCATGATCCATCCCGGCGTGCGGATCGGGCAGGACGGCTTCGGCTTCGCGATGGGCCCTGAGGGGCACCTGAAGGTCCCGCAGCTCGGCCGGGTGCTCGTCGAGGACGACGTCGAGATCGGGGCCAACAGCACCATCGACCGCGGCAGCGGGCCGGACACCGTGATCGGCCGCGGCTCCAAGATCGACAACCTCGTGATGATCGCGCATAACGTGCAGGTCGGTGCGGCCTGCGTCATCGTCGCGCAGAGCGGGATTTCGGGCAGCACCCGGATCGGCCCGGGCAGCGTGCTCGCGGCGCAGGTCGGAGTGACCGGACACCTGTCGATCGGACCCGGGGTCACGCTCGCGGCGCGGAGCGCGGTGATCCGCGATCTGGAGGGCGGCCAGGCCTATGGCGGGGCGCCGGCGATTCCGGTCGCGGCCTGGCGCCGGCAGCTCGCGGCGATCAGCCGGCTCGGCAAGCGGAGGGGCGGCGGTTCATGAGGGAAGCGGTTCCGGCGGGGACCCCGCTCGAGGACTACGACATCGAAGGCATCCAGCGGCTGCTGCCGCACCGCTACCCGTTTCTGCTGATCGACCGGGTGGTCGACGTCGTGGCCGAGCTGTCGGCCACCGGGATCAAGAACGTCACCGTCAACGAGCCCCAGTTCACCGGTCACTTCCCGGGGCAGCCGATCATGCCCGGGGTGCTGATCATCGAGGCGATGGCCCAGACCGCCGCGGTCCTGGTGATGGCGACCCTCGGCCGGAGCACCGAGGGCAAGCTGGTCTACTTCATGACCATCGATCAGGCGCGCTTTCGCCGCCCGGTCGTGCCGGGCGACCAGCTGCGGATCCTGGTCGAGAAGCAGCAGCGCAAGCTCGGAGTGTGGAAGTTCAAGGGGCGCGCCGTGGTCGGCGAGCGGCTGGCGGCGGAGGCCATCATCAGCGCCAAGATCATGGACCTCTGAGCGTGCCCGACGTCCATGCAAGCGCGGTCGTGGACCCGGGAGCGGAACTCGGCGAGGGCGTGACGATCGGGCCGTTCTGCGTGGTCGGCCCGAAGGTCCGGCTGGGCGCGCGGGTGCGGCTCGAAGCGCACGTCGTGATCACCGGGCGGACCACCCTCGGCCCGGACTGCCGGGTCTTCCCCTTCGCCTGCCTCGGGCATCGCCCGCAGGACCTGAAGTTCGCGGGCGAGGAGACCGAGCTCAGGATCGGCCGCGGCAACCAGATCCGCGAGCACGTGACCATGCACCCCGGCACCGAGCACGGCGGCGGCCTGACCGAGGTCGGCGACGGCGGCCTGTTCATGGCCGCGATCCACGTGGCCCACGACTGCCGGATCGGCAACTCCGTGATCATGGCCAACAACGCGACCCTCGGTGGTCACGTCACGGTCCAGGACAGCGCGATCCTCGGCGGCGTCTGCGGGATCCACCAGTTCGCCAGGATCGGCCGCCAGGCCATGGTCGGCGGCGTCGCTGCGGTCGAGAACGACGTCATCCCCTACGGCATGGTGATCGGCAACCGCGCCCGGCTGGTGGGCCTGAACATGGTCGGCCTGAAGCGGCGCGGCGCGGGGCGGGAGGAGCTGCACGCGCTCCGGAGCGCCTACCGCGACCTGTTCCACGGCCCCGGCGCCTTCGCGGAGCGGATCGCCCGGGTCGGCGAGCGCTTCGCCGACCAGCCGAAGGTGGTCGAGATCGTGACCTTCATCGAGCAGGCCGGGACGCGCGCGGTCTGCCTGCCGGACCTCCGGGCCAGCGGGTGATGCCGGGCGGGCTCGCGGTGATCGCCGGGAAGGGCGAGCTGCCGGCCCGCGTGATCGACGCCGCCCGTGCGGCCGGCCGCGAGGTCTTCGTCCTCGGCTTCGACGGCATCACCGACCCGGCCGTGGTGAGCGGCCTGCCGCACCGCTGGGTCCGGCTCGGCGCGGTCGGCGCCGCGCTCGACGCCCTCAAGGGCTCGGGCGCCGGCGAGGTCGTCATGATCGGCCCGGTCGGGCGGCCCTCGCTCGGCTCGCTCGGCCTCGACTGGCGGGGGGTCCGGCTCGCCGCTCGGCTCGGGCTGAGCGGACAGGCCGACAACCGGGTGATCGCCGCGATCGTGGCCGAGCTGGAGAGCGAAGGCTTCCGCGTGCTCGGTGCGGACGACGTGATGGGCTCGCTGCTCACCCCGGCCGGGCCCCTGACCCGGACCGCACCCGACCCGCTTGCCGAGGCCGACATCCGGCGCGGCATCGAGGTCGCGCGCGAGCTCGGCCGCCTCGACGTCGGGCAGGCGGCGGTGGTCCAGGAGGGCCTGGTGCTCGGGGTCGAGGCGATCGAGGGCACCGACCGGCTGCTGGAGCGCTGCGCCGGGCTGCGCCGGCCCGGCCCGGGCGGGGTGCTGGTCAAGGTCCGGAAGGTCACCCAGGACCGCCGGGTCGACCTCCCGACCATCGGGCCGGCGACGGTCACGGGCGCCGCCCGCGCCGGGCTCCGCGGCATCGCGATCGAGGCCGGGGAGAGCCTGATCGCCGAGCGCGCCCGCACCCTCGCCGAGGCCGATGCCGCCGGCCTGTTCATCGTCGGCGTCCCGCTCGACCCGCGCGCGTGAGCCGCATCTTCCTGCTCGCCGGCGAGCCGTCGGGCGACATGCTCGGCGCCCGCCTGATGGCGGCGCTCGGGGCGGGTGCGCCGGGGGTCGAGCTGGTCGGGGTCGGCGGCCCGCGGATGGTCGAGGAGGGGCTCGATCCGCTGTTCCCGATGGACGAGCTGAGCCTGATCGGCTTCGTCGAGATCCTGCCTCACCTGCCGCGCCTGCTTCGGCGGATGCGCGAGACGGTGGCGGCGATCGACCGGCTCCGCCCGGCGGCCGTGGTGACGATCGATTCGCCGGGCTTCAATCTCCGTCTGCAGCGCCGGCTGGCGGGCCACGGCGCCATCCGCTGCCACTACGTGGCGCCCCAGGTCTGGGCATGGCGGGAAGGCCGCGCCCGCCACCTCGTCCGCGACCTCGATCATCTCCTGGCACTGCTGCCGTTCGAGCGGCCGTTCTTCGAGCGCTACGGCCTCGCCTGCAGCTTCGTCGGCCATCCGATCGTCGAGGAGGTGGGCGAGGCGGGCGACGGCGGGCGCTTCCGCGCCGCCCACGGGATCCCCGCCGACGCGCCCCTCCTCTGCGTGCTGCCGGGCAGCCGCTCGAGCGAGGTGCGGCGGCATCTGCCGGTGATCGGCGCGACGGTCGAGCGCCTGCGGCGCCGGATCCCGGATCTGGAGGTCGTGCTGCCGACGCTGGACGCGCGGCTCGAGGAGGTGCGCGCCCTGGTCACGGGCTTCGCTCGGCCGCCGCTGATCGTGACCGAGCGCGCCGCCCGCTTCGACGCCTATGCCGCGAGCCAGGCCGGCATCGCCGCCTCGGGCACGATCTCGCTCGAGGTGGCGCTCGCCGGGCTGCCCTACTGCACCATCTACCGGACGGGGGCCTTGACCGGCTGGCTCGCCCGCCGTTTGATCACCGTGCCCTACGTCAACCTCGCCAATCTGATCCTGGACCGGGGCGTGGTGCCGGAGCTGCTTCAGGACGAATGCACGCCCGAGCGGATCGCTGCGGCGGTCCTGCCGCTGCTCGAGGACGGGGCGGTCCGGAGCGCGCAGACGAACGCACTCGGCGAGGTCGCCGCCCGGCTCGGCGCCGGGCGGGGGCCGACGCCGAGCGAGCGCGCGGCCGAAGCGGTGCTCGAGCTGATCAACCACAAATCGTAACGGGAGAGCCGGATGACCACGACCACCGACACCTCCAGGTTCCGCCTGCTGCACACCATGCTTCGGGTCCGGGACCTCGACCAGTCGCTCGATTTCTACACCAACAAGCTCGGCATGAAGCTGCTGCGCAAGAACGACTTCCCGTCCGGCGAGTTCACCCTCGCGTTCGTCGGCTACGGCGACGAGGAGGACCACGCGGTGATCGAGCTCACCCACAACTGGGGTGACCACGACTACGACCTCGGCACCGCCTACGGCCACATCGCGATCGCGGTGCCCGACATCTACAAGACCTGCGACGAGCTGGCGGCGCAGGGGGTCAAGATCCCGCGGCCGGCCGGGCCGATGAAGCACGGCGGCCGGCCGATCGCGTTCATCGAGGACCCGGACGGCTACAAGATCGAGCTGGTCGAGCGCGCTTGACGCGCAGCGGCGATCAGAAGATCCCGGCGATCGAGCGGGTCAGGCCTTCGACCATCGTCGGCGCCGCTTCCTCGAACTCGAGGTTGGCCTTGTTGGCGACGCTCATGATCCGCGTCTGGTAGCGCTTCCAGTCGTGGGTCTCGCTCGAGCGGATCAGACGACCCTCGCCGCCGCCCTGGAACAGCGGCTGCTCCAGGGTCTCGGTGACGATGACGCCTTCGTTCGCCCGCTCCGAGACCTGAACGTCCGCGGTCACGGTGTAGGTGACGTCCTGGATGAAGGAATCCGCGACCACCGACGCGGCGGCGCCCACCAGGCCGCCCGCGATGATCGCCCCGACGTCGCTGGTCGCCGCCCGCCCGGCCGCGGCGCCGATCGCGCCGCCGAAGACCGCGCTGCCGAAGCCGCCGCCGAAGGTCTTCTCGGCCGCCGTGTCGGAGCTGCGGCCGGCCTGGAGCACGTTCGCCTGGAGCAGGTAGCGGGCGTCCGCCGGATCGTCGACGATCCGATAGCCCTTGCCCGCGAGGTTCGCGGCCACCTCGGCGCCGAGATCGAAGTCGGCGTGCTCGGAGGTGTTCTTGACCTCGACGAAGATCGAGCGCTGGTCCGGTCGCACGGGCTCGAGGAAGATGCTGCTCGACATCAGGGTCTCGACCGCGAGCTCACGCTTGCCGATCGCCGTGGACGCTGCTGCGCAACCGGAGATTGAGAAAACGAGCACACCAAGAAGTAGCCATCGACGTGGATCGGCCGCCATGCTGCGCGTCTCCTGCCCGTTCCGGAGGACCGCCGGGCAGCCCGGAACCGGCGAGCGGAAGAAGTGGACCTCGCGCCCGCCGGAGTCCTTCTCGAAGAGCCGTCAGAGCGCGTTCTGTAGGTTGGCCTCCACGGCCTCCCAATCAACCAGATGGTTCAAAAAAGCAGCCAGGTACTCGGGCCGGCGGTTCTCGTAGTCCAGGTAGTAGGAGTGCTCCCAGACATCGACGCCGAGGAGGGGGGTCATGCCATCGACCAGCGGGTTGGCGGCGTTCGGGGTCTTGGTGACCTTGAGGGTGTCGCCGTCGAGGGCGAGCCAGGCCCAGCCGCTGCCGAACTGGGTCGCGCCGGCGGTCTTGAACTTGTCCTTGAAGCTCTCGAAGCCGCCGAAGGCGTCGTCGATCCGCCGGGCCAGCTCGCCGCCGGGCTGGCCGCCGCCACCCTTCTTCATGATCCGCCAGAACAGGTTGTGGTTCCAGTGCTGGCCGGCGTTGTTGAAGATGCCGGCCTTGGCCGGATCCTTCGCCGTCGCTTGAACGATCTCCTCCAGGGACTTGTCCTTGAGGTCGGTATCCTCGATCAGGTTGTTGAGGTTGGTGACGTAGGTCTGATGATGCTTGTCGTGGTGGAGATGGAGCGTCCGCGACGACATGTGAGGCTCGAGCGCGTCGTAGGGGTAGGGCAGATCAGGGAGTTCGAAAGCCATGGTTCCTCGCCTCGCTGACAGGTTGTGCCACCAGGAGTCTGGCTGATCCGCTAGATAGTCGATCGACCCGCACAAGGAAACCCTGAGCAGCCGGGGATCCAGGGATCGCGGGCGCCCTGCATCCCTCAGGATTCGCGAAGGAGCCTCGAGATGGCCGACTTGAAGACCGACCTCGGCGGACGTGCCGCCATCGTCACGGGCTCGACCAGCGGGATCGGGCTCGGCATCGCGCGCGGTCTCGCGCATGCGGGGGCGAGGGTCACCTTGAACGGCTTCGGGAATCCCGCGGAGATCGAGCGGCTCCGGGCGGGGCTCGCCGAGCAGGCGGGCGTCGAGGTTCGCTATTCCGGCGCCGACATGGCCAG
Source organism: Geminicoccaceae bacterium (assembly GCA_036375275.1). Taxonomy (GTDB): domain Bacteria; phylum Pseudomonadota; class Alphaproteobacteria; order Geminicoccales; family Geminicoccaceae; genus DASUSF01. The sequence continues at coordinate 15,409 of DASUSF010000185.1, forward strand.
GGGCGACGAGGTCACGGCGATGGTCCGCGAGGCTGAGGCGGCGTTCGGCGCGGTCGACATCCTGGTCAACAACGCCGGCATCCAGCACGTCGCGGCAGTCGACGAGTTCCCGCCCGAGAAATGGGAGGCGATCCTCGCGATCAACCTGAGCTCGGCGTTCTACGGCATCCGGGCCGCGCTGCCCGGCATGCGGCAGCGGGGCTTCGGGCGGATCATCAACATCGCCTCGGCGCACGGGCTGCGCGCCTCACCCTACAAGAGCGCCTACGTCGCCGCCAAGCACGGCATGGTCGGGCTGACCAAGGTGGTGGCGCTCGAGGTGGCGGAGCTCGACATCACCTGCAACGCGATCTGCCCGGGCTACGTCGCGACGCCCCTGGTCGAGGGCCAGATCGACGAGCAGGCGAAGGCGCACCGCATGGGCCGCGAGCAGGTGATCCGTGACGTGATCCTCGCGTCCCAGCCCAACAAGCGGTTCGTCGGCACCGACGAGCTCGCGGCGCTGACCATCTTTCTCTGCTCGCAATGGGGGCGCTCGATCACCGGCGCCGCGCTCTCGGCCGACGGCGGCTGGACCGCGCGGTGAGCCGGGGCGGCGCCTCGCCGCCCAGGCGCATCAACCTCGCGCTCCAGGGCGGCGGCGCGCACGGCGCGTTCACCTGGGGCGTGCTCGACCGGCTGCTCGAGGAGCCGGCGATCGAGATCGAGGGGATCTGCGGGACCAGCGCCGGGGCGATGAACGCGGTCGCCCTCGCCCAGGGCTTCATGGACGACGGCGCCGAGGGGGCGCGCGCCGCGCTCGACCGCTTCTGGGACACCGTCGCGAGGGTCGGCGCCATGAGCCCGATCCAGCGCAGCGTGATCGACCGGCTCCTCGGCAGCTGGCGGTTGGAGACCTCGCCGGCCTACCTGATGTTCGACCTCTTCACGCGGATGTTGTCGCCGCACCAGTTCAACCCGCTGAACCTCAATCCCCTGCGCGATCTGCTCGATGAGGCGATCGACTTCGAGCGGGTGCGGGCCTGCCGGGAATTGAAGTTGTTCGTCTGTGCGACCAACGTCCGGAGCGGCAAGATCAAGGTCTTCACCAACCCGGAGCTGTCCGCCGACGCGATCATGGCCTCGGCCTGCCTGCCGCACCTGTTCCAGGCGGTCGAGATCGGCGGGGAGCCCTACTGGGACGGCGGCTACATGGGCAACCCCGCGATCTTCCCGCTGATCTATCACTGCCAGTCGAGCGACGTGGTGATCGTCCAGATCAACCCCCTCCACCGGGAGACCGTGCCCGTCGCCGCGCACGACATCATGAACCGGGTCAACGAGATCAGCTTCAACTCGACCCTGATGCGCGAGATGCGGGCGGTCCACTTCGTCACCCGGCTGATCGACGAGGGCCGCCTCGAGCGCGGCCACTACAAGCGGATGCTGATCCACATGATCGAGGCGGACGAGGCGCTGAAGCCGCTCGGGGCTTCGAGCAAGGCGAACGTCGAGCGTGATTTTCTGCTCCATCTGAAGGGGATCGGCCGCACGGCCTGCACCGACTGGCTGAAGCGGAACCTGGACCGGCTGGGGGTCGAATCCACGGTCGACCTCGAGGCCACCTGGCTCTGAGGCGGGGCGCCGCGCGATGGCCGGCAGGAGGCTCGCGGTGAGCCACGAGGCGGGCGGCCGGACCGTGCCGGCGATCGGCCCGGGCCGGCGGGCGGCGCGCCTGCTGCTCGGCCCGCCGTTGCCGGGGCGGGCGCCCGAGCGGGTGACCCGGGCGATCGAGGGCGAGCAGGAGCGGAGCGAGATCCTGGTGAGCCTGATCCAGCTCGCGGCGATCGGGGTCTTCGCCCTGCTCTACACGGTGAGCCCCAAGGCCTTCCCGCCCGAGGTGCCGTTCGAGCCCGTCCCGGTCACGCTCGCCGTCTACGCCGCGTTCACCGTGCTCAGGCTCTGGCTCGCCTGGACCCGGCGCCTCCAGCGCTGGTTCCTGGCGCTTTCCGTGGTGGTCGACATCGGGGCGCTGATGGTGACCATCTGGAGCTTCCACCTGCAGTACCAGGCGCCGCCGGCGATCTACCTGAAGGCGCCGACGCTGATGTACGCCTTCATCCTGATCGCGCTCCGGACGCTCCGCTTCGAGCCGGGCTTCGTGCTGCTCGCCGGGATCACCGCCTCGTTCGGCTGGCTCGCGCTGGTCGCCTACGCCGTGGTTGCCGGCGGGGCACCGATCACCCGGAACTGGGCCGAATACATGATGTCCTACTCGATCCTGCTCGGCGCCGAGTTCGACAAGGTGGTCTCGCTGCTGATGGTGACCATCATCCTCGCGATCGCGCTCCACCGGGCGCGCAAGGTGCTGGTCCAGGCGACCACCGAGCAGATGGCGGCGAGCGAGCTGTCGCGGTTCTTCGCCCCCGAGGTGGCGGGCCGAATCCGCGCCACCGAGGCCGCCATCCAGCCCGGCGAGGCGGAACTCCGCGATGCGGCGATCCTGATGGTCGACCTCCGCGGCTTCACCCCCCTCAGCCAAGAGCTGCCGCCGCGCGACGTGATCGCGCTGCTCTCCGAGTACCAGTCGCGCATGGTCCAGGTGATCGACCTGCACGGCGGCAGCGTCGACAAGTTCTTGGGCGACGGCATCCTCGCGAGCTTCGGCGCCACCCGTTCGAGCCCGACCTATGCCCGGGACGCGCTCCTGGCGCTCGAGGGGATCGTCGATGCGGCCGCGGCCTGGGCGGCGGAACGCGAGCGCCAGGGACGGGTCGTGCCGCGGGTCGGCGCGGCGGTCGCGAGCGGCCGGGTGATGTTCGGCGCGATCGGCGACTCGACGCGCCTCGAGTACACGGTGATCGGCGACCCGGTGAACCTCGCCGCCAAGCTCGAGAAGCACACCAAGGTCGAGGACGCCCGCGCGCTCTGCTCCCGGTCGACCCTGGAGCTGGCTCGGGTGCAGGGCTTCCGCGAGCGCCGGCCGTTCGAGGTCAGGCAGGCGCGCGGCGTCGATGGCGTGGTCGGGCCGCTCGATCTCGCCGTGGTCGCGGCCTGACCCGTGGCGGCCGGCCTTCCGGCGGCGGCGGAGATCCTCCGCGCCCACGACCCGGGCCGCTTCCAGACCACGCTGTTCGCGCCGCCGCCGCAGCGCGCTGCGCTGATCGCGCTCTACGCCTTCGACTGCGAGATCGGCCGCGTGCGCCACGTGGTCAGCCAGCCGATGGCGGGGTTGATCCGCCTGCAGTGGTGGCGGGACGCCCTCGACGGCATCGCCGCCGGCGCGCCGCTCCAGCACCCGGTGGTGCAGGGGCTCCACGCCGCCTGGCCGGAGCTCGCGCCGGCGCGCGCCGAGCTGGACCGGGCGATCGATGCCCGCGAGAGCGAGCTCCAGGGCGTCCCTTTCGCGACGCTCGGCGAGCTCGAGCAGCACGTCGCCGCGACCGGCGGCAGCATCGCTCGCGCCGCCGCCACCGCCTGCGGCAGCCGCGAGACCCGCGGTCCCAAGGTCGCGGCCGAATGCGTCGGGCGGGCGTCCGCCCTGCTCCAGATCCTGCGCGAGGCCGGCGCCGACGCGCGCGCCGGACGCATGCTCCTGCCGCGGGCGCTGCTGGCCGCGCACGGCCTGGACCCGGAGACGGCGCTGGCGCGGGCGGCGGAGGGCGGGCTCGTCGGGCCGGCGCGGGCGGTCGCGGATCGCGCGGAAGGCTGGCTGGAGCGAGCCCGCCGCCAGTACGTGGGGCGCCAGATCCTGCCCGCGGTCCTGCCCGGCACGCTCGCCCGACGCTGGCTCAGCCGTCTCCGCCGGGCCGGCGACGATCCGCTCGATCCGGCCTTGAGCAGGCCCGACCCGCTGCTGCCGCTGGTCCTGCTCGGGCGGCGCTGGCTCGGTCGCTTCTGAGGTTCATTCGCCGGCCCAGGTGACCTCGGCACCGTGCAGCGCGACCGTGCTCACGTTCATCTTGGCGCTGCCCTCGATGACCTCGCGGGAATAGACCACGTAGACCAGGGTCTCGTGCGCCTCGTCGTAGATCCGCCGGACCGCGAGGCTCTTGAAGATGAAGCTCTTGCGCTCGCTGAAGACCTCCTCGCCCTCCTCGTCGCGCTCGATGTCGCCGATCACGATCGGCCCGGTCTGCCGGCAGGCGATCGAGGCGTTGGAGGGGTCCTCGAACCAGTTGCCCTGCCACACCCGGTCGATCAGGCCGCGCTCGAAGTGGGTGATGTGGCAGGTGACGCCCTGAACCTTCGGATCCTCGAGCGCATCGACCACGATCTCGTTGCCGGTCCAGTCGTTGGTGAAGCTGCCGACCTCCTCGGCGCCCGCAGGCGAGGCGAGCGTCAGCCCGACCGCCATCGCCACCATCTGCCACATGACCAGGGGCCTCTCTGTCGTTCGTGGAGCGGCTCAGAAGTCCGGGCGCAGCTTGAGCCAGCGGTAGCGGTCGCCGCTCTGCACCGGGATCTGCTCGACCGCCATGCCCTTCAACAGGTCGAGCTCGACCAGGGTTCCGGCGTTCCCGCGGCCCCAGAGGTGGCGGTAGAAGTCGGCGAGGCCCTCGACCGCCTCGCCGTCGACCCCGAGCACGATGTCGTTCGTCGTCAGGCCCGCGCCGGCGGCCGGACCCCCCGGCGTCACCCGGGTGACGAACACCCGCCCGCGGTGCTCCTCGAAGGAAGCGCCGAGCCAGGGTCGCGGGGGATCGCGGCGCCGCCCGTCGGCGAGCAGATCGGCGAGGATCGGTTTCAGGTGGTCGACCGGCACGAACATGTTGCCCGGGAGCGGCCGCCCGCCTCCGGCGGCGTCGTTGACGAACAGGCTGCCGATCCCGATCAGCCGGCCGTCCTGATCGAACAGCGCCGCGCCCCCGAACTGCTCGTGCGGGGGCGAGGTGAAGATCGCGTCCTCGAGCAGATACTCCCAGTAGCCCGCGAACGGGCGCCGGTCGACCGCATACACGCCCACGGCGTCGAGGCCGCCCGCGCGGCTCACCGCGAGCAGCGGCTGGCGCGGCAGGACGTCCTCGGCCGAGCCGAGCGCGACCGGCGTGCCGCCGACGCTGCCGATGGCCCGGATCAGACCGAAGCCGCTCTCGTGGTCGTAGGCGACCAGATCGGCCGGGACCGGCTCGGCGTCGCCGCCTTCGACCTCGATCTCGCGGGCCTCGAGAATCAGGTAGCCGATCGTCAGGATCAGCCCGCTGTCGTCGATCAGGACCCCGCTCCCGACCCGGTGCTGGCCGAGCGAGTCGGCGGTGCGCGCGTCGGAGGGGACGCGCGCGCTCACCTGGACCACGGCGTCGAGCGCATCGCCTGGGGCGGCCCCGAGCGAGACGCGCGGAGCGGCGAGGAGGAGGAGGACCAGAAGGCCCACGAGCGAACCCGCGAGGGGTACCGCCTCTCGTCTCGGATGCCTCGACATTGCCGCCTCTCCACCCGCGCGAGCATCACCGGTGGCCGGCGCGGACGACCTTGTCCCATTGATATGGCGCTGCGGCGGGCCGCGTCATCCCTGGCGCCTCGCCGCCCCATGACAGCGCCCGGTGCCGCTCCTATAGTCGCGGCCGTCCGGGATCCGGAGGAGGGCGCGCTTGGCGGAACGGGGTGCACGGCAGCTGCTCGAGCGGCTGGTCGGGTTCGACACCACGAGCGCCAGATCCAACCTGGCGCTGATCGACTTCGTGCAGGGCTACCTCGAGGACCAGCGGGTGCCGTCGTCCCGGGTCTACGACGACACTGGCGGCAAGGCGAACCTGCTCGCGACGATCGGCCCGGCCGACCGTCCGGCGCTCGTGCTGTCCGGCCACACCGACGTGGTGCCCGTAGACGGTCAGGCGTGGTCGAGCGACCCGTTCACCTGCGTCGAGCGGGACGGGCGCCTGTTCGGCCGCGGCACGGCGGACATGAAGGGCTTCCTCGCCGCGGTGCTGAGCCGGGTAGCGGCCTGGCGGGGCGCGCGGCTCGAGGCGCCGGTCGTCCTCGCCTTCAGCTACGACGAGGAGGTCGGCTGCAAGGGCGTGCCGCGGCTGATCGACCGGCTTCTGGACGAGCTGCCCGCCGCTCCGCTCGGGGCGGTGATCGGCGAGCCGACCATGCTGCGTCCGGTCGACGGCCACAAGGGCAAGGGCGGCTACCGGGTCCTGGTCCAGGGCCGCGCCGGCCACTCGGCCCGGCCCGGGGACGCGGTCAACGCCATCGAGGTGGCGGCCGAGATCATCGCCCTGCTGCGGCGGATCAACGCCCGCCTTCGGAGCGAGGGCCCCTTCGCGGACGGCTTCGATCCGCCGCATTGCACCCTCAGCGTCGGAACCATCGCGGGCGGCACGGCGATGAACATCGTCGTGGGGCAGTGCAGCCTCGTGTTCGAATGCCGGACGCTGCCGGGGGTCGCGACGGACGATCTGCTCCACGAGGTGCGGACGTTCGTCGAGCGGGAGCTTCTGCCGCAGATGCGCGACGTCGCGCCGGAATCGGAGATCGTGATCGAGGAGCTGCTGAGCTATCCCGGCCTTGCGCCGGAGGATGGCGCGCCGATCGAGCCGCTGGTGCGCGAGATCGCCGGCGCCGAACGCTCGGGCAAGGCGGCGTTCGGCACCGAAGCCGGCCACTATGCGGCGCGCGGCATCCCGGCAATGGTCTGCGGGCCGGGCGACATCGCCGTCGCTCACAGGCCGGACGAGCACCTCTCGCTCGACCAGCTGTCCCGCTGCACGACCTTCCTCGACCGGCTGGTCGAGCGGGTGGCCCGCGCCTGATGAGCGAGGTCGTGGTCGAGATCGAGGCGCCGGACATCGAGCGCTTCCGGCGTGGCAACACCGGCATCCCGTTCGCAACCGCGCTCGAGTCGGGGCGGCCGGGCCCCAACGTCCTGATCACCGCGCTCACCCACGGCAACGAGCTGTCCGGCGCGCACGCCCTGGTCCGGCTGTTCGAGACCGATGTCCGGCCCGCGCGCGGGCAGCTGACGCTCGCCTTCGTGAACACGGACGCATATGCGCGCTTCGATCCCGCCAACCCGCGGGCGACCCGCTACCTCGACGAGGATCTGAACCGCGTCTGGTCGCCGGACACGCTCGACGGCGGGCGGCGCTCACGCGAGCTCGAGCGGGCCAGGCAGCTCCGCCCGTTGATCGAAGCCGCCGACTATCTCCTCGACCTCCACTCGATGCAGCTGCCGTCGCCGCCGCTGCTGCTCGTCGGGCTGCACGAGAAGGGCCGGCGGCTCGCCCGCCGGATGGGCTTCCCGGGGACGGTGGTGGCCGACGAAGGCCATCGGAACGGGGTCCGGATGCGCGACCACGGCCGCTTCGGGCGGGCCGACGATCCCGCGACCGCGATTCTGGTCGAGTGTGGCCAGCACTGGGCGCGGACGTCGGTCGACGTGGCGATCCTGACCTGCCGGCAGTTCCTCCAGGCCCTCGATCTGGTTCCCGCGGCCGCGTTGGATCGCCTTGCGCCGGCGCCGCCGCCCGTCGAGCAGCGTGTGGTCGAGGTCACGGAGGCGGTGACCGTGGAGCGTGGGCCGTTTCGCTTCGTCGATGCCTACCAGGGGCTCGAGGTCGTGGCCGAGGCCGGCACCGTGATCGCCCACGACGGTGATCGTCCGGTGACCACCCCCTACGACGGCTGCGTCCTGATCATGCCGTCCCAGCGCCTCGCGACCGGGCTGACCGCGGTCCGGCTGGGCCGCCAGGTGGCCTGATGGCCGCGCTCCGGATTCGCGACGCGGTGGCGGACGACGCCGGCGCCATCGCGGACCTGATCCGCCAGTTCAGCGCCGAGGACGGCCAGGCCAGCCCGATCACGCCCGAGGAGGTCCTCCGGAACGCCTTCGGGCCGCGGCCGCGCTTCTTCGTCATCGTGGCGGAGGAGGCGGCGCGGATCGCCGGCTACGTCCTCTACTACCCGAGCTACGATACCGACCACGCCGCGCGCGGCTTCTATCTGCAGGACGTCTACGTTCGGCCGGAGGCCCGGGGCCGCGGCATCGGCCGGGCGCTGATGGCCGAAGCCGCGCAGCGCTGTCTGCAGGACGGGGGCCTGTACCTGTTCTGGAACGCGCTGGAGGGCAACGCCGGCGGCCGCGCCTTCTACCGCGCGATCGGCGCCCGGGAGGAGCCGGTGGTCACCCTGAGCCTGCAGCCGGAGAGCCTCCGCGTGCTGGCGGCGATGCGCGCCCAGGAAAGGTGAGCGTAAGCTTCGCCCGCTTTCGATGAGGTGGATCCATTGGACAGCAATTCCATCACGCTCATCGAAGGCAAACGGCTTTATTTTAATGAGTTAGAGCAGCTTTATCCGGACGACGAGCGCCAGACGGCGATCGCGTCAGATCGGATGCTGCTCCAGGATCCGGTGCCCGCAACCCAACCGTGTCTTCCCATGTCGCTCCGGCTTTTGCTGACCCTGATCCTCCTCGCCTCGCCCGCTGCTGCTACCTCCACCCCGGCCGCGGGAGCGGTGCCGCGGCTCCTCGCCGGGCTGGACCGTCACGCCGCGGAGGCGATCGGGTGCCGCATCTGGCGGAACGAGGCCGCCGGGCGTCGGGACTGGCTCGTGCACTGGCTGCCGGGCGAGGACCATCTCTCTCTCGGGATCGGGCATTTCATCTGGTACCCCGAGGGGCGGCGCGGACCGTTCCTGGAATCCTTCCCCGAGATGCTCGCCTTCCTCGAGCGAAGCGGCGTCGCGATGCCCGCCTGGCTGGACCGGGACACGCCGAGCCCCTGGCCGGACCGCGCCGCCTTCCTCGCCGCCCGCGACGATCCGCGGCTCGAGGACCTGCGCGCGTTTCTGGTCCGGACGGTCGCGGCGCAGACCGCGTTCATGGCCGACCGGCTGGCGCGGGCCGTGCCGGCGATGCTCGAGGTGGCGTCGCAACCGGCAGCGATCGCGCGGCACCTCGACTGGCTGCTCAGGGACGACGCCGGGCAGCTCCGGCCGAAGGGCGCCTACGCCCTGATCGACTACGTCAACTTCAAGGGCGAAGGGACCGATCCTGGAGAGAAATACAAAGGCGCCGGGTGGGGCCTCCTGCAGGTGCTCGAGGCCATGTCGTCCGACCACGACGCTCCCGAAGCGGCGTTCGCCGCGGCTGCGGCAGAGGTGCTCGCGCGGCGGACCCGTCTCGCGCCACCGGAGCGTCGCGAAGAGCGCTGGCTCGACGGCTGGCTGACCCGGATCGGCACCTACCGCACCTTCGAGCTCCCGCCGGCGTCGGCATCGGGGCTCAGGCGGCGTCCGGCAGCTGGGCCCGCCACGCAGCGAGATCGGCGAGGGCCCGGCGCGCCATGGCGGGCTTCCGCTCCGGCTTGCGCATCTGCTGCTCGAGCGGCGGGAACAGGCCGAAGTTGACGTTCATCGGCTGGAACGTGTCGCCCGCCGCGCCACCGGTGATGTGGGCGAGGAGCGCGCCGTGGGCGGTGGTCGGCGGCGGCGGCTCGAGCCGCCGGCCGGTGATCTCCGCGACGGCGAAGCGGCCGGCGAGCAGGCCGATCGCGGCGCTCTCGACGTAGCCCTCGACGCCGGTGATCTGCCCGGCGAAGCGGATGTTCGGCCGTGCCAGCAGGCGCATGCGCCCGTCGAGCAGGGTGGGGCTGTCGAGGTAGGTGTTGCGGTGCACCGCGCCGAGGCGCAGGAACACCGCCTCCTCGAGCCCGGGGATCAGGCGCAGCACGCGCTGTTGCTCGGGGTACTTGAGCTTGGTCTGGAAG
>DASUSF010000186.1:0-9465 GCA_036375275.1 Geminicoccaceae bacterium
CGCGCCAAGGCGTTCGTCGACTTCCAGAACGACGTCACCGCCGCCGACCTCGCGCAGGCGCTGGCCGAAGGCTACCGGTCGATCGAGCACGTCAAGCGCTACACCACGACCGGCATGGGCACCGACCAGGGCAAGACCTCGTACCTCAACGCGCTCGCGATCGTGGCCGGGATCACCGGCCGGCCGGTTCCGGAGATCGGCACCACCACGTTCCGACCGCCCTACACGCCGCTCGCCCTCGGCGCGGTGGCTGGGCGGAACGTGAAGGGGCTGTTCGATCCGGCGCGGCTGACCCCGATGCACGACTGGCACGAGGCGAACGGCGCCGTCTTCGAGGACGTCGGCCAGTGGAAGCGTCCCCGCTACTACCCGAGGGGCGGCGAAGACATGGCGGCGGCGGTGGCGCGCGAGGTGCGGGCCGCGCGCACCGGGATCGGCGTGCTCGACGCATCGACCCTGGGCAAGATCGACCTCCAGGGGCGGGACGCGGCGGAGCTGCTGAACCGGGTCTACACCAACGCCTGGAGCAGGCTCGACATCGGGCGCTGCCGCTACGGCCTGATGCTCGGCGAGGACGGCATGGTCTTCGACGACGGCGTGACGGCGCGCCTCGGCGAGCACCACTACCTGATGAGCACGACCTCGGGTGGTGCCGCGCGCGTCCTCGCCTGGCTGGAGGAGTGGCTGCAGACCGAGTGGCCCGAGCTCCACGTGTACTGCACGTCGGTCACCGAGCAGTGGGCGACGGTCAGCCTGTCCGGTCCGAAGGTGCGCGGCCTGGTCCGGGAGCTGGCCCCGGACCTCGACCTCGACCCCGAGCGGTTCCCCCACATGAGCGTCCGTGACGCGCGCGTGATGGGCGTCGACGCCCGGGTGTTCCGGATCAGCTTCACGGGCGAACTGGGCTACGAGATCCAGGTCCCCGCCCGCTACGGACCGGCGCTCTGGGAAGCCGTGATCGCCAGGGGGCGCAGGCACGACGTCTGCCCCTACGGCACCGAAGCCATGCACGTGCTGCGCGCCGAGAAGGGCTACATCATCGCCGGCCAGGACACCGACGGCACGGTCACGCCGATGGACCTCGGCATGGACTGGATCGTGTCGAAGAAGAAGCCAGACTTCATCGGCAAGCGGTCGCTCGACCGGCGGGACATGCAGCGCGACGACCGGAAGCAGCTGGTCGGGCTGCTCACCGTCGACCCCGGGGAGATCCTGGAGGAGGGCGCGCAGATCGTGACCGATCCGGCCGAGACGATCCCCATGACCATGCTCGGCCACGTCACCTCGAGCTACTGGAGCCCGAACCTCGAGCGTTCGTTCGCGCTCGCAATGGTCCGAAACGGCCGCGAACGGCTCGGCCAGACCGTCGACGTCCCGATGATCGACCGGACGATCCAGGCCCAGGTCGTGGAGCCGGTGTTCGTCGACAAGGAGGGGGAGCGCCTCCGTGCCTGAGGCTCTTCGGGGGTCGCCCGCCGTCGCCGGACCGGCGGCGGGCGCCCGCGGCGTGCGGCTCGCCGAGCGCACCGAGGTCGGCAAGATCGAGCTTCGGGGGGATCCCTCCAGCCGGAGCTTCATGGCCGCGGTCGGGCGCGTGCTCGACATCGTGCTGCCGACCGATGCCTGTACCTCGACCGCCAAGGGCGACCTCGCCGCGCTCTGGCTCGGCCCGGACGCGTGGCTGCTCACCTGCCCGCCTGGCGACGTCGCCTTCTTCGTGAACTCGCTACGCGAGGCGCTCGATGGCGAGCACCACGCGCTGACCGACGTCACGGACGGGCGGGTGAGCTTCCGCCTCGCCGGGCCGAGCGCCCGGGACGTGCTCGCCAAGGGCTGCCCGCTCGACCTCCACCCGCGGGTGTTCGGCGCCGGCCGGTGCGCCTCGTCGCGCCTCGCCAAGGCGGCCGTCCTGATCCACCTGATCGACGAGGACGCTGCCGCCGGTCCTCTCTTCGATCTCTACGTCGCCCGCTCCTTCGCGCGCTATCTGTTCGCCTGGCTCGAGGACGCCGGGCGGGAGTACGGCGTCCAGGTCGACGCCGTGACCTGATCCTCGCGGCCGCCGTAGCATCCGTCAGATCGGAACTGCGCGGGGCGCCACCGCCGCACGCGAGCTTCACCGGCCCCGCCGGGATGGCGGAGTCCGGAGCCGTCCGGCCTCATCGGTAAAGGGGGCCCGTCACCCGCGGGCGAGCCGGTCCAGCAGCTTCTCGACCTCAGCCTCGGTGTAGGGCTTGCGCAGGGTCGGCCGGGCGCGATGCCGCTCGGGAAGAACCTCGGACGCGTTGTAGCCGGTCGCGAAGGCGAACGGAATCTTCCTGGCCGCGAGGCGCTCGGCGACGTCGAACACGGTGTCGTCGCCGAGATTGACATCGAGGATCGCCGCATCGAGGCCGTCTTCCTCGGCCAGGGTCAACGCCTGCTGGAGCGTTGCCGCAGGCCCCACGGTGGCATGGCCGATCGCATCGAGCGTGCACTTGAGATCGAGCGCGACCAGGGCATTGTCCTCGACCAGGAGCACCTTGAGCCGCCCCGGTTCCTCGGAGCGGGCCGGCTGCTCGGTCGCCCGCCCGGCGGAGGACGGCGCCCGATCGTGCTCGGGAGGCCCGGTCCATCTCGCGACCTGGTCCGCGTCCAGCCTGACGCTGCAGCGGACCCCCTCCGGCTCGAAGCGAAGCTCTGCGGCACCGCTCCCGGTCAGGCCGCGCTCGATCAGCTGCGAGCCGAATCCGCCGCGCGCCGGCGCTGCGACGGGCGGACCGCCGGTCTCCCGCCATTCCAGAAGGACCTCGCCGGCCTCGCCCCGTCGCCAGTCGATCTCGACCCGGCCGCCCGGGACCGACCAGGCACCGTGCTTGGCGGCATTGGTGATCAGCTCGTGGAGAAGCATGGCGAGGCCGATCGCGGCCGCGGGCTTGAGGGTCAGGTCCGGGCCCGCGATGGTCGCCATCTGCTGGCCGCCCGAGCCGTAGGGCTCGAGCTCGTCCTCCATGATCCGGCGAAGATCGGCGCCGTGCCAGCGCGCCTCCGAGATCAGCTCGTGCACGTGCGCCATGGCCTGGATCCGGCTCTGGATCGTGCGGATGAACCCCTCGAGGTCGGTCTGCGAGCGCGCCGAGAGCGAGATCATGGCCTGCACCGCGGCCAGGATGTTCTTGGCGCGATGGTCGACCTCCCGCACCAGCATGACCTGGCGCTCCTCGGCGTGCTTGCGGTTGGTGATGTCGCGGACGGTGCCCAGGATGTGCCGCCCGACGCCCTCCTTCGACGTGGCGACGTCGCCTTCGGCCGCGACCCACCGTTCGGCGCCGTCCGGCCGCCGGATCCGATGCTCGACGCTGTACCTCGCGCCGCTCGACAGCGACGCCTGCATGGCCCGGTCGACCCGCTCCCGGTCCTCCGGATGGACCAGGGCCAGGAAGTCCTGGTAGCCGTGCGGCGTCCCCGGCTCCAGCCCCATGATCGCATAGTACTCGGCATTGAATGCGGTCTCGTTGGAACGGGGGTTCCAGTCCCAGATGCCGATCTTCGCCGCCGACTGCGCCAGCCGGAGACGCTCCTCGCTGACCCGGAGCGCCTTCTCCCGGCGCTTGCGCTCGGTGATGTCGATGTTGGCGCCGATCATGCGGACCGGCCGGCCCTGCCGGTCGCGCTGCACGAGCCCCCGCCCGGCCAGCCAGAGCACGCCGCCATCGGGCCGGATGATGCGGAACTCGGCCTCGAAGCTGCCGGTCTCGAGCGCGCGCCGGACCAGCCGCTCGGCCTCCGCCAGATCGTCCGGATGAACGCGGGCGGCCCAGGCCTGGTACGTGCCCTCGAAGCCGCCCGGAGGCAGGCCGTACAGCCGCTCGATCTCCGGGCTCCAGACGTTGACGTCGTTCTGGATGCCCCACTCGAAGGTGCCGATGCCCGCCACCTCCTGCGCCAGTCGGAGCCGCGCCAGGGCGCCACGGAGCGCCGCTTCGCTGCTCCGGCTCCGGGTGATGTCGGTGACGAGCCCACGGATCGAGACCGGCGCCCCGTGATCGTCGCCGATCACGTGCGCCACCTCGCGCAGCCAGACCACCTCGCCATCCGCGCGGCATGCGCGGTACTCGATCTGAAAGTCGCGGCCGGCGCGAAGGCTCGCCGAGACCTCCTCCGCGACCGCCGCGCGGTCGTCCGGGTGGACGATGGTGCCGATCCAGACCTCGGGGTCGCCGGTCAGATGCTCGATCGGATAGCCGAGCATCGGGGCCGCGGACGGGCTGACGTAGCCCATACCGGGGCGACCGGCCGTGGCCTCGTAGTAGAAATGTCCCCCGTCCTTGAGAGAAGGGCTGTCCATGCCTCATCCCGGCCCGCCAGCCCGGAAGGGCCGTGGCGCTCGGGCGAGCCGGCCTGCGCTTCCGGGGGAGCCCCGCAGCTGGTCTCCGCACGACAAGATAAGCCCGAAACCCGCGCCGTCGAACAGTCGGTTGCGGGAAGGGCGGAGGACCGCGGCGACGGGACGGGATTCCACCCCGCCGCCGGCCCATTACGGCGGCGGAGTCACGGCCGCGCCATCAGGCCACCGTCGACCGTGAGCTCGGTGCCGGTGATCCAGGACGCCTTGGCCGAGAGGAGAAAGAGGGCCGCGTCGGCAAGGTCGCGCGGCTCGCCCACCCGGCCGAGCGGGATCGCCGCCGCGGTCGCCTCCCGCATCTCGGGGCGATCCTGCCAGCGGGCCTGCATCGGCGACGCCGTGGGACCCGGGATCAGGCAGTTGGAGCGGATCCGCTCCGCCGCTCCCTGGATCGCGAGCGACTTCGACATGGCGATGATCCCGGCCTTCGCAACCTGGTAGGCGTCCTGGGGCCTGTCGTCGCCTTTCAGGCACTGGGTCGAGCTGAAGTGCACCATGGCACCGCCATTCCCGGCCGCGCGCATCCGGGGCAGCGCGTAGCGGGCGGCGAGCATGGCGCCGGTGAGGTTGATCTCGATGATCCGGCTCCAGGTCACGAGCTCGATGTCGGCGAGCGAGGTGTCGATGCCGAAGGCGAGCACGCCCGCGACGTTGGCGAGCAGGTCCATGCGCCCGGTCCGCTCCGCCGCGTCCGCCGTCGTCCGCTCGAGGAAGCGCCAGTCCGTGACGTCGCCCCGGGCATAGGTCCCCGGGAAGCCGTCCGGCGGGTCCTTCAGGTCGATGCCGGTGACGGCCGCACCCGCTCTGGCGAGCCCGGTCGCGATCTCGAGCCCGATGCCGCCGCCAGCGCCGGTGACGATCGCCGTCCGGCCCGCGAACCCGAAGCCGTCCCAGTCGCCCATGCTCGCCCCGCTATCCCTCCCCTGCCCTATCCGTCACCCGCGTCACCCCACGGCCCGGCGCCCCTGCTCAGCCGGATATGCGGATCGGCCGGAACGGGTGTCGCTGCAACCGCTGAAGATGTGGTCAATGCAGCCGGCGCCGGAATGCGGCGCACCCGATCGGTGAACCCGCGCCGAGGTGCGGCCGGTCATGGCGCGGCCGTCGCCCGGTCGGCCGCCGTCACCGCAAGGCGGCCCGATCACGCGCGCTCGAAGCCGCGGACCAGCTCGTAGTCGGTGACCTTCTGGTCGAAGTCGTGCTGCTCCCAGCGCGCCGCATGCAGGTAATGCTCGACCACCTCCTCGCCGAGCAGGGCGCGCATGGTCGGAGAGGCGTCGAGCGCCTGGATGGCGTCGCGCAGCGTCCGCGGCACCTCGGTGATCTCGGCGTTCCGGTAGGCGTCGCCGGCGAACGCCTCGCCCGGGTCGACCCGCTCCTCGATCCCGTGCAGTCCGGCCGCGAGCAGTGCCGCGAACGCGAGGTACGGGTTGGCGTCCGCGCCCGGGACCCGGCACTCGACCCGGAGCGAGCGCCCGTGGCCGACCACCCGGAAGCCCGCCGTGCGGTTGTCCCGGCTCCAGACCGCCTTGGTCGGCGCGAACGAGCCGGCCTGGAAGCGCTTGTAGGAGTTGACGTAGGGGGCGAGGAACAGGGTCAGCTCCGGGGCGAGCGCGACCTGGCCGCCCAGGTAGTGCCGGAAGGTCTCGCTCTCCCCGCCGGCGTCCGCGAACACGGGGCTGCCGTCCCTCCCCGCCAGCGAGCTGTGGATGTGGCAGCTGTTGCCGGCGAGGCCGTGGTCCCACTTGGCCATGAAGGTCACCGCCTTGCCCTGCAGGAACGCGATCTCCTTCACCCCGTTCTTGTAGATCGCGTGCCGGTCGGCCATCTCCAGGGCGTCGGCATAGCGGAGGTTCAGCTCCGCCTGCCCCGGCCCCCACTCCCCCTTGCTGTCCTCGACCGGGATGCCGGCCGCCTCCATGTGGTTGCGGATGGTCCGCAGCAGCCCCTCTTCCTTCGTGGTCTGGAAGATGTGGTAGTCCTCGATGTACCAGCCGGCGGTCTTGAGCTGCTTGTAGTCCTTGGCGCGGGCGACGTCGTAGGGCTCGTCGATCACGTAGAACTCGAGCTCGGAGGCCATGTTGGCGGTGAAGCCCATCGTCAGGGCGCGCTCGACCTGGCGCTTCAGGATCGTGCGCGGGCTGTGCGGCAGGAGCTCGCCGTGATGGTCGCACAGGTCGCACAGCACGAGCGCCGTGCCGTCGAGCCAGGGGATGCGGCGGAGCGTGGCGAAGTCGGGCCGGAACACGAAGTCGCCGTACCCCTTGTCCCAGGAGGCCGCCGCGTAGCCGGGGACGGGCTCCATGTCCATGTCGACCGCCAGCAGGTAGTCGCAGCCGTGCATCTCCTCGATGCATTCCTGGACGAAGTACGGCCCGGCCACGCGCTTGCCGATCAGGCGGCCCTGCATGTCGGTCATCGCCGCGATCACGGTGTCGATGCGCCCGGTCCGCACCTCGTCGCGCAGCCGTTCGAGATCGAGCCTGCCGGTCATCCCTGCTCCTTCCATCCGTCCGCTCCGACGGCCGAGCCTCCGCTGCGCCGACCCGGGGCCCTCACCTCATGGTCGTCGTGCCAGCGCGGCCTTGCGGCGCTCCGGAAAGCGGCGAACGCGCGCCCGCGGAGCACCACCCCTCCCCGGGGCGCGGCCCTTCGGGACACCATCCTTGCGGTTCCCGCTTCTGGCAAGAGGCAGAGGCCCGACGCCCGCGCCGGCCACGCGTGCGCTCCGGCGCCCATCGGAGACCCGAAAGCGGGAGGATGCGCGCGTGGTCGACCCGGGTCGTCGGTCGGGATCGGGACGGCCCGCCTTCGCGAGCCGGAGGCCGGGACTACCAGTGGCGGACCGGGCCGGTATCGAGATGCACGAAGCCCGACCGCGGGTAGTATCCGACCCCGCCCCGCTCCAGCTGCATGCCGCAGTCGCGCACCGCGCTGAGGGAGCAGCCCGGCAGCCGGATGTCGATCGCCATGCCCTTGATATGATAGCTGTTCTTGGCGACGCCGCTGCTCCGCGCGGCGAGCATGGCGTTGGTCTCGGGCGACCGGTAGCCCGAGATGACGTGCAGCGGCTCGCCGGTGTCGAGCGTCGCGTTCAGCGTGTGCAGAAGGTCGAGCAGACGCGTGTCGATCGCCTTCACCTCGCCGGTCCGGAAGTCGCGCAGCACCCAGTCGATCTCGTTGAGGCCCTCGAGCAGGTAGCGGCCGTTCTGCCAGTAGACGGTGCGCAGCCGCTCGCCGGTGTGGATGTTGAGGAACTCCAGCGCCCGCTCCGGAGGGGCGGCGGCGCGCGCCGGTCCCGGCAGGACGGTGCCACAGGCGGTGGCGGCAGCAAGCAGATGGAGGACATGGCGGCGCGTCGCACGCCTGTGCGCGACCAATGTTCCAGGCACCCTGCAACTCCCTCGGCGACTTGAGGCTGACCCGGGCTGCGTTCTCCGACTCGCCCGTGATGCGTTTCCAGGCATCAACCTCGCACAGGGTAGCGGGAGAGGGAATACCAAAGCGTAAACCCCCGGCCGCGCCCACCTGCGCCCGGTCGATCCTCGCGAGCGTCGCAGGACCGGATGGCGAGGATCGGTCCGCCCGCCTTCTGCCCGGCTGGCGGACGGGGTGCCGGGCAGCGCATGACAACATTCCGGATCATTCCGATCGCCACGCGGTAGCTTGCCTTTCTTGCACCGTCCGAATATTGACGAGGCGCACACCTCAAGAGGCAAAGCTTCATGCAAGAACACGACGAGCAGATGGCTGAACAGCAATCCCTGACCGAGCTCACGGCAGCGATCGCATCCGCCTACGTCTCGCACAACCCGGTCTCGGTGACCGACATCGGCCGGCTGATCAGCGACGTGGGGCGGCAGCTGCACCAGCTCGGCGAGGCCCCGCCCGCGCCGCCGGAGCGACCCGAGCCCGCGGTCGCGGTCCGACGCTCGATCGGCAAGGACCACCTCATCTGCCTCGCCTGCGGCAAGCCGCAGCGGATGCTCAAGCGCCACCTCGCGGTCGAGCACGGGCTCACGCCGGAGACCTACCGCGCCATGTTCGATCTCAAGCCCGATTACCCGATGGTCGCACCCAGCTATGCCGCCCTCCGGCGCGAGCTCGCGATCGAGATCGGGCTCGGGCGGCCGAAAGAGCAGGCGCGGAAGACGTCATCCGCCAGGAAGCCCGGCCGGGCGCCGAAGACGGACGGCTGACCCGGTCGTGCGGGGCGGCGCCGGCGTGGTGGCGTGGCCGGTCGATTCGTCCCCTATGGCGTCCCCGCTCCGCCACCCCGTCGACGCCCTACCGGGGGCGCCCCGCGGAGCGCGTCCCGTTTCGCATCGACCTGATGGGTCGACGCAGCATGGGACGAAGGCCCAGGACGAGGAGAAGGACCGTTGCGCATCGCTAGGATCGAGGACCTGCACTGCGACGCGGGCTGGCGGACCTGGTCGTTCCTCAAGGTCACGACGGACGAGGGCGTCGTCGGCTGGTCGGAGTACAACGAGAGCTACGGCAGCCGCGGCCTGACCGCAGTCATCCGGAAGCTCGCCGAGCCCCTGGTGGGGCTCGATCCCCGTCCGGTCGAGCGGATCACGGCAATGCTCTACGCCATGACCCGGCAGGCACCGGGCGGCCTGATCCAGCAGGCGATCGCGGCGATCGAGAACGCGCTGGTCGACGTCAAGGCGCGGGCGCTCGGCGTGCCCGCGGCCGAGCTTCTGAACGGCCCGGTGCGCGACCGGCTGCGGCTCTACTGGTCGCATTGCGGCTCCTATCGCGTGAGCCATGCCGAGGCGATGGGCAAGCCGCCGGTGCGCTCGCTCGACGACCTCCGCGCCCTCGCTCGCACGGTGCGCGAGGAGGGGTTCAGCGCGCTCAAGACCAACATCTTCTGCTTCGATCGCGGCGCGCCCTACATGCATCAGCCGGGCTTCGCCCGCAATGCCGGCTGGCCGGAGCTGAACGTCGATCGCCGCATTCTTGGCATCATCGACGACCAGATGGCGGCGTTCCTCGACGTCGCCGGCGCCGAGATCGACCTGCTGCTGGATCTCAACTTCAACTTCAAGACCGAGGGTTATCTCGAGGTCGCC
>DASUSF010000187.1:0-8874 GCA_036375275.1 Geminicoccaceae bacterium
AGCCCACGGCCGACGACGGTCATGGCGGCGCGGCTCACCTCGAGGTCGAAGGCGCCGTCGCGGAGGTCGACCCGGCCGAACAGGTCGTCGACCGCGACCGCCGCCAGCGTGGCGTCGGCGGCGACCCGGACTTCGTCCTCGCTGACCTCGCGGTGCAGCGGGAGGCCGATCCGGAGCTCGGTGCGGCTAGCACCCCGGGCTGAGCCCGGGTCCAGCCCGAGCTCGCTCGCGAAGCCGAACGGCGGGTGGTCGATCAGCGCCAGCGCGTCCGCGAACGGCCCCTCGATCGTGGTCTCGACCTCCAGCTGGGTGGTGTCGCGGCCCTTGATCCCGATCCCGGTGATCACGACGCTCGCGGTCTGCGCCTCGAGCTTGCCGATTCGACCGCCGGTTGCCTGGAAGGTCATGGTCTGGGCGTCGAAGGTGGCGCGGCCATCGACGCCGGCGACCGGCGGCAGCGCCTCGAAGTACCGGACGGTCAGGTCCTCGAAGGTGAAGAAGCCGCCGAGCGCGTCCTCGGGCAGCGGCCGGCGGGCCAGATCGCCGGGCTCGAGGTCGATCGTGACCCTGCCCTCGGGCGCCCGCCCGGCGGTGATGTTCTCGGTCACCCAGGCCCTCGCCTCGTCGGCCGCGCGCACCGGCCAGAGCGCCGGAAGGTGCGCGACCGCGACGTCCCGCGCCTCGATCTCCGCCCGCACCCGCGGCCCCGGCGGCTCCAGCCGCACCTCGCCCCGGCCGCTGATCGTCGCCCCGTTCGCGACCAGATCGAGCCCCTCCACGGCGAGCGTGCGCGCCCCCGGCACCACGGTCCCCGAGGCGCTCAGCCGGTCGATCTCGAGCGGGCGCTCGAGCTGCCCCGGCCAGGCGATCCGGCCGCCGTCGCTGCTGATCCTGAAGCTCGCGGTCCGGACCTCGCCCTTCAGATCCGCCGTGGCCCGCAGCCGGCCGCGGACGGCGAGCTCCAGCATCTCGAGCGGCAGGCTCTCGAGATCGGCCTGGACCGCCGCCGGCAGAAACGCCTGGATCAAGCGGACGTCGACCGGCTCGACGTCCCTGAGATCGAGCGCGCCGTCGATCTGGTCACGCTCGGGATCGAGCCGAAGCAGCGCGGTCAGGCCGACCACCCGGTCCTCGCGGTCGATCGTCACCACGGCCCGGCCGGCGAGGCTCGCGCCTTCCCGGACGATGGTGAGGCCGCCGTCGCGCGCCCGGAGCGTGGTCCCGCTCTGCTCGTCCTCGAGCGCCACCCGCGCGCCTTCGATCGCGACCAGCTCGAGGTAGCTGAGCGGCCGCGCCGGATCGGGCTCGGCGAGCACCGGCCCCGCCAGGAGCTCGAGGTCGAGGGCCTCGCCGCCGCGGCTGCGGGTGCCCTTGAGGCCGACGCTGCCGTCGGCGCGCCGGGCCAGGATCAGCTCGGGCGCGCGCGCCCGCAGCCGCGACGGCGCCAGCACCTGGTGGAAGGCCAGGGCCTGCGCGCTGAACCCGACCTCGACCTCGGGCAGGTCGATCAGCACCTCGCCGGACGGGCCCCGCACCTCCACGCCGAGCGCGACCACCGCCAGGCCCTCGCGCTGGCCGATCCTGAGCTCCGTCGCCGCGATCCGGGTGGTGATCTCGCCACCATCCGGGGTCAGCGCCCGCTCGAGGTATGGGGTCGCGAACTCGAGCGCGATCGGGCCGCCCGCCAGCCGCCAGATCGCGAGCGCCACCAGGACCACCAGCGAAGCCAGCAGCCAGCCGGCGAGGCGGGCGGTGAGGGTCAGGCCACGGCGGACCAAACGCGCATCCAGCGAGGGTTCGGCAGCATCTCGCCAGTGTGCCCCAACTCCGGTAAAAAGATCACCGTGATCGGCTCCCGTCCCGTCTCAGAGGGTCTGCCGCGCCCGGGCGACGCGGCGGCGGCGGAGCGTGGCTTCAAGCGCTGGTCCCGGGTCGCGCCGGACCGCCTGAGCGGCGGCGCGCTCGGGATCGACCCGGAGCGCCTGCTGGCGGCGGTCTTCGGCAACAGCCCCTTCCTCACCGACGTGCTGTGCGCCGAGCCGGCGGTGCTGACCGCGCTGCTGGAGCGGGGTCCCGATCCGGCCTTCGCGCAGCTGCTCGACGAGGTCCACGGCCTGCCCCTCGGCGGGCGCGACCGCCTGATGCGCGATCTCCGTCAGGTCCGGCGGCGGGCCGCCCTCATGATCGGCCTCGCCGACCTCGCCGGCGCCTGGCAGCTCGAGCAGACCACCAGCGCGCTCACCGCCTTCGCGGAAGCGGCGATCGGCCGCGCGCTCGACCAGGCGCTGCTCGAGCTCGCCGGCCGGGGCGAGATCGAGATCGCCGACCCGGAGCGGCCGGCCGTGGCGTCGGGCCTGATCGTGCTCGGCATGGGCAAGCTCGGCGCCGGCGAGCTCAACTACTCGAGCGACGTCGACCTGATCGTCCTGTTCGAGCCGGACCGGTTCCGCTACCGCGGCCGCGAGAGCCCGATGGCCGGGGCCGTCCGCCTGACCCGGACCTTCACCCACCTGCTCGACTACCGGACCCGGGACGGCTACGTGCTGCGCACCGATCTCAGGCTCCGGCCGCATCCGCCCGGCCACCCGCTCGCGCTCTCGACCGAGAACGCGCTCGAGTACTACGAGCGCCACGGTCAGAACTGGGAGCGGGCGGCGCTGATCAAGGCCCGGCCGGTGGCCGGCGACCTCGAGGCCGGGAGCCGCTTCCTCGCCGCGCTCCGCCCCTTCCTCTGGCGCCGCCACCTCGACTACGCCGCGATCCGCGACATCCATTCCATCAAGCGGCAGATCAACGCCTACCGCGGCCACGGCACGATCCAGGTGCTCGGCCACGACATCAAGGTCGGCCGCGGCGGCATCCGGGAGATCGAGTTCTTCGCCCAGACCCAGCAGCTGATCCTCGGCGGCCGGGTGCCGGACGTGCGCGAGCCGTCGACCTGCGGCGCGCTCCGGGCGCTGGTCGGGGAGCGCTGGCTCGACGCGGGCACCGCGGACGAGCTGATCCGCGCCTACCGCTTCCTCCGGCAGCTCGAGCACCGCCTGCAGATGGTGGCCGACAAGCAGACCCACCGCCTGCCGGAACGGCCGGACCAGCTCGAGGGCCTCGCGTCGTTCTTCGGCTTCGGGGACGGCGAGCGGCTGTGCCAGAGCATCCGCACGCAGCTCGAGACGGTCGAGCGCCACTACGCCGCGCTGTTCGAGAGCAGCCTGGACCTCGGCGGCGGCGGCGCGCTGGTCTTCACCGGGACCGAGGACGATCCCGCGACCCTCCAGACGCTCGCCGGGCTCGGCTTCCAGAAGCCGTCCGCCCTCGCCGCCCGGGTCCGCGCCTGGCACCACGGGCACATCCGCGCGACCCGGGACGCCCGGGCGCGGGAGCTGCTGACCGAGCTGATGCCGCGCCTGCTGCAGGCGATCGCCGAGCAGGCCGATCCGGATGCCACCTTCGAGCGCTTCGACGAGTTCCTGAGCCGGCTGCCCGCGGGCGTCCAGCTGTTCTCCCTGTTCCGCGCCAATCCGCGGCTCCTCGGCCTGGTCGCCGACCTGATGGGCATCGCGCCGCGCCTCGCCGGGCATCTCAGTCACCACGTCGGGCTGTTCGACGCGATGCTCGCGCCCGACTTCTTCGAGCCGCCGCCGCAGCGGGACGCGCTCGAGGCCGAGCTCGACGCCGCGCTGGCGCAGGCGCGCGACCTCCAGGACGGCCTGGACGCGACCCGCCGCTGGGCCCAGGGCCGGGAGTTCCAGATCGGGCTGCACGTCCTCCTCGGCCTCGCCGACGGCGCGGCGGCGAGCCGGCCGCTGACCGACGTCGCCGAGGTCGCGATCCGGGCGCTGCTGCCCCGGGTCGAGGCGTGGCTCGCCGAGCAGCACGGGGCGGTCGAGGGAGGCGCGTTCTGCGTCGTCGGGCTCGGCAAGCTCGGCTCCGGGGAGCTGACCTTCGGCTCGGACCTCGACCTGATCTTCGTGTTCGACGCGCCGCCCGCCGCCCGCTCCTCCGGCCCCCGCGGCCTGCCGGTCGCGACCTGGTACGCCCGGCTCGCGCAGCGTCTGGTGAGCGCGCTGACCGCGCCGACCGCCGAGGGGCCGTTGTTCGAGATCGACATGCGGCTCCGGCCGTCCGGCAACGCCGGGCCGGTCGCCTGCTCGATCGACAACTTCGAGCGCTACCAGCAGGAGACGGCACAGATCTGGGAGCATCAGGCGCTGACGCGGGCGCGGGTCGTGGCGGGCGACCCGGCGCTGGCCGAGCGGATCGAGGCGGTGATCGGCACGAGCCTGGCCCGGCCGCGCGACCCGGACCAGCTCGCGGGCGCGGTCGCCGCGATGCGCGCGCGCATCTTCCGGGAGTTCGGCGACGACGATCCCTGGAACCTGAAGCACGTCCGGGGCGGGCTGCTCGAGGCCGAGTTCCTCGCCCAGTACCTGCAGCTCCGTCACGGCAGCGGGCACCCGGACATCCTGGAGAAGAGTGCCACCCGGGTGTTCGAGCAGGCGGCCGCGGTCGGCGCCCTGTCGCTCGAGGAAAGCGCCCGCCTGGTGCGCGCGGTGCGTCTGTTCCGGCGGCTCCAGGCGATCCTCCGGCTCTCGATCGACGCCCGCTTCGATCGCGACGCCGCGCCGCCGGGCCTGGTCAACGCCCTCATCCGGGCGGCCGGCGAGGAGGAGGTCCTGCCGGTCGGCCCCGACCGGACGGGCGAGCTCGAAGCCCGCCTCGGCAGCGCGCAGGCCGAGGTCCGGGCGCTGTTCGAGCGGTTCTGCCCGATGCCGGACGCGGACGGGTCGGCGCGCTCATCCGCACGCGGCGCCAGGACGTAGAGGACGCGCCGGCGCGAGCGCCGGAGAGGCATCATCACCCGGAGCGCGCGCCGAGGAAGGCGCCGCCACGAAGAGGCAGGAAGGACAGCGTCATGACGGTTGCCGAGGGGCAGGACGCGCCGGGGTTCGATCTCCCGGCCGACGGTGGCGGGCGCATCCGCCTCGCCGATTTCGCCGGCCGCCCGGTGGTGCTCTGCTTCTACCCCAGGGACGACACCCCGGGCTGCACCAGAGCAATTTCCGATGAGACAGAAGCACATCGGACCAGGACGTCCTTCCGCTCATCGGAAGAAATTGCTCTACTCCAATAGATTAGAGCGGATTCACCCGATCGGAACCGCTGGCAAGGCGGTTCCGTCATATCGGGATCCGCTCTAAGGAAGCGCTCGGCTTCGCCGCGGCCTACGACGACATCAAGGCGGCGGGGGCGGAGCTGGTTGGCGTGTCCCGGGACAGCATCGAGAGCCACGACCGGTTCAAGGCCAGGCACGGCCTGCCCTTCCCGCTCGCATCCGACGAGGACGGCAGCGTGGTCGAGAGCTACGGCGCCTGGGTCGAGAAGAGCATGTACGGCAAGACCTACATGGGCATCGACCGCGCGACCTTCCTGATCGACGGCAGCGGGCGGCTGCGCCGGGTGTGGCGGAAGGTCAAGGTGCCGGGCCACGCCGACGAGGTGCTGGCCGCGCTCCGCGAGCTCGCCTGAGCGAGGCGCCGGCGGACCCGCAGGCCGCCTCCCGGAGCGCCGCTCAGCTCGAGCGCGCCTCCTGGATCAGCGCCCGCATGCGCGCCTTGTCGATCGCGCCCGGGACCAGCTGATCGCCGATCACGAAGGCCGGCGTCCCCTCGATGCCGAGGGCGTTGGCGAGCTGGTAGTTGGCGTCGATCGCCCGGCTCACGTCCTCGCTCTGCATGTCGGCGGCGAGCCGGTCGGGATCGAGGCCCTGCTCTTCGGCGAGGGCGAGGATGGCATCCCGCGACAGGTCGCTCGCGCGCATCAGCGCGAAGTGGAACGGGATGTAGCCGTCCTGCTTCTTCGCCGCGAGCGCGGCGCGGGCGGCGCGCACGGACTCCTCGCCCAGCACCGGCAGCTCCTTGAAGACCATCCTGAGCTTCGGGTCCTCGTCGAGCAGCTCCTGCACCGAATCGACCACGCGCCGGCAGTAGGTGCAGCGGTAGTCGAAGAACTCGACCAGCGTTACGTCGCCGTCGGGATTGCCGCCGACCGGCGCGGCGGGATCGTTCAGGAGCGCATCCCGGTTCTGGACCAGCGCCAGCCGCTGGCGTTCCGTCGCCTGCTCGGCCTGGCGCCGCTGCAACTCCTGGAGCGCTTCGTAGATCACCTCGGGCTCGCGCATCAGGTACTCGCGCACGATCCGCTCGACCTCGCCCGCCGGCAGCTGCGCCGGCTCCTCGGCCGACGGCGCTGGCGCGAGGCCGAAACCGGCCACCACGACCAAGAGCCCGAGCCACCCGCCAATCCCTCGCCTCATCCTCATCTCCAGTGCAACAATCCGCCCGCCGCATGTATAGTCGGGTACCGCCGCACGCGCCAATCACCATCGCGGGCTGGCCCGGTTCGTCTTTCAGCAGTATAAGCGCCGGCAGTACGGGCACGTCCACCAGCGGGAAGAGGCGGAGCGATGCAGCGGCGACGGGTCATCATGGCGCTCGGGTTGACGGCTCTGGGGCTCGCGTTCCGCCCGTTCGGCGCCTGGGCGGCGCCCGGGCCGGCCCGCCTGCCGGGCGCCCGGGACCTGGTCCGCACGCTCCGGCACCGGGCGAGCGCGGCACGGGTCGGCGCCGCCTATCTGGCGGGCCACGACGGCGAGCAGGATGTCGAGCGCCTGGTCGCCGCCCTGAACCGGGGGCTCGACGACCGCTCGCCCGAGCGCCGGCGCCTGCGCGCCGCGCTCGACCGGAGGATCAGGGCGGACTTCGCCGAGAGCGAGACGGTCCGGGTGCAGGGCTGGGTGCTGAGCCGGACCGAGGCCCGGCTGTGCGCGCTCGCCGCCCTCGAGAGCGGGGTCGCCTGACCGGCTCAGCTCTGCTCGAGCGCGCGCAGCACGTCCTGGAGGTGGATCCAGTCGGCATCGCCGGGCGCGATCCTGGCTTCGGCCCGCCGGGCGTAGAGCCGGGCATCCTCGGTCTTGCCGGTCAGTAGCGCGGATTCCGCGAGCGACAGCGCCGAGGCGCCTTCCTCGCCCGCCCGGCCCTGGGCGATGCCCAGCAGCCGCCACGCGCCCGGGTTCCGGCTCTCCCGGCTCACCGCCTCCTCGAGATGCCCGACCGCCTCGGCCTCGAGCGCCGGATCGCCGCTCTCGAGCAGCGCCCGCGCCAGCCCGATCCGGAGCAGCGCCTCGCCCGGCGCCAGACGCACCGATTCCCGGTACGGCGGGATCGCCTGCGCGATCCGGCCGTTCTCGAACAGCATCTGCCCCTTGAGCTCGTGGAAGTAGGGGTCGTCCGGATGCTCGGCGATCAGCTGGTCGATCTCGGCGAGCGCCTTCGGCAGGTCCGGCAGGCGGTAGTGGGCGATGGCGCGGGCATACCTCGCCGCGAGCCCGTCGCGCAGCTCGTAGCTCTGGAGGACCTGGCGCGGATCGTTCAGGAACGCCTCCAGCTTCGCGACCATGCGCTCGTGCATCACGGCCCAGACCGGCGGCAGGTCGGCCCCGGGCGGGTTGCGCCTGACCTGGTCCTCGACGAACAGGATGCGGTCGCGGGTCAGGGGATGGGTCTGGAGGTAGGGGGCCTGCGAGGAGACCTGGAGGACGTTCTGGTTCTCCAGCACCTTGAAGAACTCGATCAGCCCCTCGCCCGAGATCCCGGCCTGGGCGAGATAGGTCATCGCCGCCTGGTCCGCGGCCTGCTCCTGGCTCCGGTTGAAGCGCAGGTAGTTGTTGGTCGCGATCGACTGGCCGCCGGTGATGATGGCCGTGCCGAGGCCGGGCGCCCCGGCCACCGCCGCCGCCGCGCCGAGCACGGTGGCGAGGATCATCTCCGCCGCGGCCCGACGCTGCGCGCCGCCGATCCGCGAGATGTGCCCGCCGGCGATGTGGCCGACCTCGTGCGCGATCACGCCGAGCATCTGGCCGACGTGCTCGGTGCGCATCAGGAAGCCGGTGTTGAGGAACAGGTTGAGGCCGCCCGCGGTGAAGGCGTTCAGACGGTCGTCGTTGACCAGGTAGATCCGGACGTCGTTCGGCCCGAGGCCGGCGGCCTCGAACACCGGCCGGCTCATGCTCCGGATGGCGTTCTCGATCTCGGCGTCGCGGATCAGGTTGATCGAGTCCTGCGCCGCGCTGGGGCGCGGCAGGCCGGCGAGACTGAGAACGAAGGTCAGAACCAGCGCCAGTGCGCCCGGCGCGGCACGTCGCGGTGGTCTCACACGCGGCTCCCTTCATCGGACGCCAGCGCCAGGCGCCCGACCTCGAAACGGTGTAGCAGATGCGGCGCGGCCATGACAGGACGGGACGGGCCTCTCACCCCCTCGCTCGCTCCGATCCACCATATGGTGCGCAGATGACCGATCGTCCTCCCCTCAAGATCGCGACCCGGAGCGAGGTCGCGCCGTTCCTCGCCATGGACGTCCTCGCCGCCGCCAACGCGCGCGCCGCGGCGGGCGCGGACGTGATCCATCTCGAGGTCGGGGAGCCCGGCGAGGGGCCACCCGAAGCGGTGATCCGGGCGGCCGCCGCCGCGCTGCGCGACCAGCGGCTCGGCTACACGGCCGAAGCCCTTCTGAGACCCGGCGGCGGACGTCCACGGGCAAGGGCGACCATCACAATTCGGCTAAAATGCACCCGAGCACTACCCGCGCGCGATCCGTTTCGTGTAGGGAATGGGCGCACGCGTGCAGACTTCATGAAAGGTCGAGCATGTCGCGGTGGAGCGCATTCGAGCCCGGGCACCCCCCGGCGAGGAGTGGCTCGAGAGGCCGGACGGCGGCGGCGGGCGGCAGAGGCCGAACGTCCGCCCCGGCACGGTTTCGGGTCGGCCTGGTGCCGCTTCTGGTCGCGACCGGCCTGCTCGCCGGCTGCGACTCGCCCGA
>DASUSF010000188.1:0-6255 GCA_036375275.1 Geminicoccaceae bacterium
TGTTGCGTCTCGCTGCTGGTCGCAACCCGGGCGTGTGCCCGGCCACCACGAGCTCCTGGCATCTGCGAGGGCGCCGAGGAGGTCAAGACGCCAACGGGTTCGCGTTCCTCGCCCACTTCGAGCAGCGCGGGCTCAGAGACGTCCAGCTCCTGATCTCGGACGCTTGCGCCTGATCGGGAGCGCCGCCGAGTTCTGCCGGGCCGCCCGCCGGCCGCCGCGTCGCACACTCCTACCGCAACGTTTTCAGCGGAGCGCCGGCGACCAGGGTTCGCGAGGGGGGCGATGCTGAAGGCGATCCACGCCGAGGAGGACCGCGAGACGGCGCCAGCCAAGGCCTGCGTGCCAGCCGGCGCCCGACCTCGGAGCGGCCAAGCTCCGGCACATCGCCGGCACGCGCTGGTCGCCCCGCCGCGACCTGGACCTGACCCCGCTGCGCCACGGGGACCGGATACCCCGCGACCAGCCGGCCACCACTGGACGTGCGCAAGATCCTGGACGCTTTGCCCGCCGCGGTTGGTCGCCGCGGACGCCCTGGGGAAGCGCAGCCCGCGGACCAGGCGAGGTGCCAGCTCGTCCCATCGCGCCCCTCGCCGCGGTCCGGGCTTTCGGGGACGGCCGGAGCCCGAGGGCGGTCTGCCCGCGGGCGTCGCGCCCGGATCGTCAGCCCTGCGGGTGGAGCTGGCGGAGCGTGTGCACGATCCGCTGGGTCGCGGACAGCGCGGTGAGCGCCACCATGACGTAGATCGCCTCGATCAGGAGGCCGAACATCAGGCCGAAGACGACGATCAGGACGCGCTCGGCGCGGGTCACGATCCCGACCTTGCACTCGAGCCCGAGCCCCTCGGCGCGGGCGCGCGTGTAGCTCACCATCAGCGAGCCGAGGAGGGCGAGGACCGCCATCGCCGCCGCGGTCGGCTCGTTGTCCTGCGCGAAGCGGTAGGCGATCGCTGCGAACACCAGGCCCTCGGAGATCCGGTCGGCGGTGGAATCGAGGAATGCGCCGAACCGGGTCGCCATCTTGGCGAGGCGGGCGAGGATCCCGTCCAGGAGGTCGAAGCCGCCGGCGAGCAGATAGACCAGCGCGGCCGCGAGCAGCTGGTTGTCGACGATCAGGAACGCGGCCGCGAGGTTGAGCAGCACGCCGACCAGGGAGACCTGGTTCGGCGTCACCCGGCACCAGAGCAGCGCGCTCGCGATCGGTCGGAAGACCGGCTCGAGCACCGCCCGGAGGTAGTTGCGAAGCGCGTCCATCCCGTGTCTTTCACCTGTTGACACCAAAATGCGCTTCCTGCGGCCGGATTCCAAGAAGCACCCGGTGATCAACGCACGGAGCGGGCCGCGCGGACGGCGTGCGCTCAATCGCCGCGACCGACCCCGCGCCTGGGGGTGCGAAACCTGAACACGTCGTCCTCGATCGGGACGTCGAGCTCGACGTCGTCGAGGACGACGTGGGTGGTGAGGCCCTGGGCGTCGGTCACCGCCCAGCGGCGGAGCGCGATCGGGTCCTGCTCGAAGAAGAGCGTGATGCTGCCCTCGTCCTCTTCGCCGGTCTCGACGACGGTGACCCGGATCTGGCCGTCGGCACGGGCGAAATCGGTGACCGTCACGTCGCCCGCGAAGCTGATCTCGTCCTCGAGCAGGAAGGCGAGCGGCGTCGCGCTGGTCAGCATCGCGCTGGTCTGGTCGAGCTTGCGGTCGTAGTAGGTGACCTCCCAGCCATTGGCGATGATCAGCACCGGGCTCGGCGGATCGTAGTCGAGGCGCATCTTGTCCGGGCGCTTGAACAGCAGCTTGCCGGTGGCCCGGCCGCCGTCGGGGGCGAACTGGACGAAATCGGCGCGCAGGCTCCGCAGCCCGTTCAGCCAGCCCTCGATCCGCTCGAGATCCTGCCGCCGGTCATCCGCGCCGAGCGCGCCAAGGAGGAGCGGGAGGGCGAGCGCGATCCCCGCCAGCCGCAGGAGCCTCGACATCGCCCGCCTCACTCGTCCGGCTGCTCGTTCATCAGCACCCGCCGGCGGCCGACGTGGTCCGGATGGCTGATCATGCCCTCGTCCTCCATCCGCTCGATCAGGCGCGCGGCGCTGTTGTAGCCGATCCGCATCTTGCGCTGGATGAAGCTGGTCGAGGCCTTGCCCTCGCGGGCGACGATCTGCAACGCCTGCTGGTACTGCCCCTCCTCGCCGCCGGCGGGCTCGCCCAGCGGGGCGCCGACCGCGCCGCCCCCATTCTCGAGCGCGGCCTCGTCGGTCACCGCGTCGATGTAGTCCGGCTCGCCCTGCTGCTGCAGGTAGGTCACGACCCGCTCGACCTCCTCCTCGGTCACCAGCGGCCCGTGGATGCGCGTGATCCGCTCGCCGGGCATCATGAACAGCATGTCGCCCTGGCCGAGCAGCTGCTCCGCGCCGGGCTCGCCGAGGATGGTCCGGCTGTCGATCTTGGAGCTGACCCGGAAGCTGATCCGGCTCGGCAGGTTGGCCTTGATCACGCCGGTCAGCACGTCGACCGACGGCCGCTGGGTCGCGACGATCAGGTGGATGCCGGCCGCGCGCGCCTTCTGCGACAGGCGCTGGATGGCGCTCTCGATCTCCTTGCCGGCGGTCAGCATCAGGTCCGCGACCTCGTCGACGACGACGCAGATCAGCGGCATCTGCGCCATCTCGATCGCCTGCTGCTCGAAGACCGGCACGCCCGTGCCGGGCTCGAAGCCGGTCTGCACCCGCCGCTGGAGGGTCTCGCCCCGGTCCATGGCCTCGGCCATGCGGCGGTTGAAGGCGAAGATGTCCCGCACGCCCAGATGCGACATCAGCCGGTAGCGTTCGTCCATCTCGCGCACCACCCACTTCAGGGCCACCACCGCTTTCGCCGGCTCGGTCACGACCGGCGACAGCAGATGAGGGATGCCGTCGTAGACCGAGAGCTCGATCACTTTTGGATCGATCATGATGAACTTGAGCTGACTCGGCGGCAGCCGGTAGAGCAGCGAGAGGATCATCGCGTTGATCGCGACCGACTTGCCCGACCCGGTGGTGCCGGCGATCAGGAGGTGCGGCATGCGGGCGAGGTCGACGACCTGGGATTCGCCGCCGATGTCCTTGCCCAACGCCAGGCAGAGCTTGGCCGAGGTGTCCTCGTAGGCCGGGCTCGCGAACAGGTCCCGGAGGTAGACCGTCTCCCGGCTGTCGTTGGGCAGCTCGATGCCGATCACGTTCCGCCCCGGCACGGTCGCGACGCGGACCGACATGGCGCAGAGCGAGCGGGCGATGTCGTCGGCGAGCGAGATCACCCGCGCGGCCCGGGTCCCCGGCGCCGGCTCGAGCTCGTAGAGGGTGACCACCGGCCCCGGCCGGACGTCGACGATCTCGCCCCGGACGCCGAAGTCGTCGAGCACCTTCTCGAGCGAGCGCGCCATCTCGGCGAGCGCCGCCCGGTCGACCGACACCTTGGCGCGCCGGGCCTGGGCGAGGAAGCGGAGCGGCGGCAGCTCGAAGGTCGCGTCCGGGACCAGCTCGTCGGTGTCGTCGTCGGCCGGTGGGGGCTGACGCCGCACCGGCGGCTGCGGCGTTTCGCCGACCACCGTCGGCGCCGGGTCCGCCTTGCGCGCCGGTGGCGGGCCTCCGCTCGCCACCTCGGTGGCCTCGGGCGCGGCGGCCGGGCGGCGGCGGCGCGCGGTCGGCTCGAGGGCGGTTTCGGCTAGGCCGGGCGCCGGACCCTGTCGCGGCGCCGCGGGGGCGGGACCGGCGGCCCTGCGGCCGAGCGGGATCCGCCGCACGATCTCCTGCAGCGGGCGCAGCCGGTCGAGCAGGCTCCGGCGCGCGGGCCGGTCCGCCGGCGGGCCGCCGAAGCGCTGCTCGATCGCGCCCTCCCAGCGCGGCCGTGGCGCCGCCCCGGCGTCACCCCGCTCCCGCGAGCGGAAGGGGAGGGTCGCGGCCCAGCGGACGCCGGCCCAGGCCTCGCGCCAGGTGATGCCGGCGGCGAGCACGACCCCGAGCAGGGCCAGGCCGCCGGTGATCAGGGCATAGCTCCCGCCTCCCGTCGGCCGCTCGAGGCGGTGCAGCATGAAGTCGCCGACGAAGCCGCCGAGCCCGACCCAGTACGGCCAGCTCTCCGGGATCTCGAGCGTGGCGAGGAAGGCGGCGGCGGCGAGCAGCGCCGCCGGGAGCGCGGTGAGCGCGATCCAGAACCACTGCATCGGCCGGTCGAGGATCAGCCGGAGACCCCAGAACGGCAGGATCAGCACGACCACCCAGATGGCGAGGCCGACGCTCTGCAGGCTGAGATCGGCCAGGCTCGCGCCGAACCCGCCGAGCGGGTTGGTCGCAGGGCCGGGCGCGGCCCGGTTCAAGGACGGGTCGGTGGCGTCGTGCCCGATCAGCGCCACCGCCAGGACCAGCGCGATCACGATCAGGCCGGCGCCGAGGATCTCGAAGGCGCGTCGCATCAGATAGTCGCCGAGGACCGGACGGTCCGCGCGAGGAAGCGTAGGAGCGGCCATGAGCTTGGTCTCGTCTCTCCTCGATCAGCCGAGCGTGCGCACGAGCCGGTCCAGGGCCTCTTCGGTCGTGGCCCGGTCGTGCACCAGGGCGAGGCGGATGTAGTCGCTGCCCGGCACCACGCCATCCCCACCGGGGCGGCCGATGTAGCCGCCCGGCAGGACCCGGAGGGCGGCCTCGGTCCACAGGCGGTGCGCGACCGCCTCGCCGTCACCGACGTTCAGCCACAGGAAGAAGCCTCCGTCCGGCACGGCGTGGCCGTACCGCCCGGCGAGGCGCTCCGCGGCCAGCCTGTGCTTGTCCTGGTAGAGCCCGCGGTTGTGCGCCACATGCTCCTCGTCGCGCCAGAGCGCCACCGCCGTCGCCAGCACCGGCAACGGCTGCACGGCCGCCGCATAGTTGCGGAGATGGGCGAAGCCGCCGATCACGTCCTCGTCGCCGGCGACGAAGCCGGACCGGAGCCCGGCTGCGCTCGACCGCTTCGAGAGCGAATGGCAGACGAGCAGATGATCCAGACGGCCACCCGACGCGGCCGCCGCCGTCAACGCCCCCGCAGGCGGCCCGGCCGTATAGATTTCACTATAACATTCATCGACCAGGAGCAAGAATCCGAAGCGACGGGCGAGGTCGAGAGCACGGGCGAGGTACCCGGGTGTCGCGGCCGCTCCCTGCGGGTTGGCCGGCGAGCACAGGTAGAACAGCAGGGTCCGCTCGAGCAGCGCTTCGGGCAGCGCCTCGAGATCCGGAAGGTGGCCGCCCGTCGCCGACACCGGGAGCAGGACCGGCTCCGCGCCGGCCATGACCGCGCCGCCGAGGTAGACGTTGTAGAACGGGTTCGGCATCAGGATCGCGGGCGGGCGGGCGGACGGCGCCGGCATGAGCACCTGGGGCAGCATGAAGAGCGCTTCCTTGGTGCCGGCGACCGGCAGCACGTGGCGGTCCGGATCGATCATGCCCTCCGGCAGCGCGAACCGCGCCCTGAGCCAGTCCGCGACCGCGGTCCGGAACGCCGGCGTGCCGGTGATCGGCGGGTAGCGGTTCCACTCCTCGGCGTGCGCGGCGAGGGTGCGCTTGAGGAGTTCCGGCGTCGGATGCAGGGGCGAGCCGATCGAGAGGTCGATCGGCGCCAGGGCGGCGGGTGGGGCCAGCGGCTCGAGCAGCCGCGCCAATCGCCGGAACGGGTAGTCGGTGAGCTGCCCGAGGCGGGGATTGAGCATGCCTGGTCCGCTGATCGTGACGCCGGCCGCGATGCCGGGCCCGGCGGCAGACGGTAGCAAGCGGCGGGGCGGCCTTCAACCGGACCAGGAAGAAAGCCCGGTCGGGCTCGCCGACCGGGTCGGGGCGCCGGGGCGGCACGGGCGCCGCCCCGCCGAGAGGGGGCGGACCTATTGGGCCGGGCTCGGGCCGAACTCGGGGTAGGCCTCCATGCCGAGCTCCACCTGGTCGATGCCGGTCTCCTCGGCCTCTTCGCCGATCCTGAGCCCGACGGTGGCCTTCAGGATCGCGAACACCGCGGCCGCGGCCAGGAAGGCGAAGGCGCCGATCGCGACGATCCCGATCACCTGGGTGACGAAGCTCGTGTCGGGATTGCTGATCGGCACCACGAGCGTGCCCCAGATGCCGGACAGCAGGTGGGCGGGGATCGCGCCGACCACGTCGTCGATCCTGAACCGGTCGAGCATGGGCACCGCGAACACGATGATCGCGCCGCCGACCGCGCCGATCAGGATCGCGAGGCCGGGGGTCGGCATGAGCGGCTCGGCGG
>DASUSF010000189.1:0-12559 GCA_036375275.1 Geminicoccaceae bacterium
CAGGCCCTCTACGAGATCCTGCTCGGGCAGACCCAGGGGCCTCGCTTCGGCTCGTTCGTCGCGCTCTACGGCATCGCCGAAACCCGCGACCTCATCCTCCAGGTC
Organism: Geminicoccaceae bacterium; assembly: GCA_036375275.1. Taxonomy (GTDB): domain Bacteria; phylum Pseudomonadota; class Alphaproteobacteria; order Geminicoccales; family Geminicoccaceae; genus DASUSF01. The sequence continues at coordinate 106 of DASUSF010000189.1, forward strand.
CTGGAGCGGGGCCGGCTCGACCAGCCGGCCGCCTGACTGGAGCAATTTCCGCTGAGAGACAGGCGCATCGGACCAGCACGTCCTTCCAATCCATCGGAAGAAAATTGCTCTACTTCAATAGTTTAGAGCGGATTCACCCAGCCGGAATCACTGGCAGGGCGGTTCCGCCATGCCGGGATCCGCGCTGGAGCAATTTCCGATGAGACAGAACCGCATTGAACCGCGACGTCCTTCCGCTCATCGGAAGAAGATTGCTCTATCTCATTGGATCGGAGCGGATTCATCCGATCGGAACCGCCTGCAGGCGGTTGTGTCACATCGGGATCCGCTCTAGCCCGGTGCCGCCGCCTTCGCCGCCAGCAGGCTGTCCAGGTCCAGCCGGACCGTGCCCATGGCGAGCGCGCCGTCGGCGGTCCGGGGCCAGCGGTCCTCCGGCCGGTCGCAGTACAGCTCGACCCCGTTGCCGTCCGGATCCCGGAGGTAGAGGGCTTCGCTCACGCCATGGTCGCTCGCCCCGTCGAGCGGGATCCCGGCGTCCATGAGCCGGCGCAGCGCGTCGGCGAGCGCGGCGCGCGTCGGATAGAGCACGGCGAGATGGTAGAGGCCCGTGCTGCCCTGGGGTGGCGGTGAGCCGCCCTGGCTCTCCCAGGTGTTGAGCCCGATGTGATGGTGATAGCCGCCGGCCGACACGAACGCGGCCTGGTCGCCGTACCGCTGGGTCAGCTGGAACCCGAGCACGCCGCAATAGAAGCCGAGCGCGCGCTCGAGGTCGGCCACCTTCAGGTGGACGTGGCCGATCCGGGCGGCAGAGTCGATCGGGCGGTCCGGGTGCCGGAAGGCGTCGTCCCCGGAGGGCGGTCGGCTGCTCGGGTGCATTGGCCCTTCCCCTCGATGCTGGCGCTTCGAAAGAAGTAGGCGCTCGCTGAGCCCGAAGCCATCCCGGCGCGGCTTCGACGGCTCAGCCGGACGGCGGCTCCGCCCAGGCGACGAACGGGCCGTTCCGGAATCCAGGCTTCCTGTAGACGAAGGGTTCGCCGTCCGGGGTGAGGACCGCGCCGCCGGCGGCGCAGAGCACGGCCTGGCCGGCGGCGGTGTCCCATTCCATGGTCGGGCCGAAGCGCGGGTAGACGTCGGCCGCGCCCTCGGCGAGCAGGCAGAACTTGAGCGAGCTCCCGGCGCTCCGCGTGTCCACGACGCCGAGCTCGCGGAGCAGGGCGTCGGTCTCCGGATCGCGGTGCGAGCGGCTGGCGACCGCAACCGGGCCGGAAGCGGGCCGCCGCCGCGTGCCGATCCGGCGCTGCCCGCCGGCATCGCCGAGCTTCGCGCCCTCGCCGGTGCGACCCCACCAGCTTCGCCCCAGCGCCGGCGCGTGCACCACGCCGAGCACCGGGCGCTCGCCCTCGACCAGCGCGATGTTGACCGTGAACTCGCCGTTCCGGCGCAGGAACTCCCGCGTGCCGTCGAGCGGGTCGACCAGCCAGAACGGCTGGTCCGCCGTCTCGGGCACCCGCCCGGCCGCGACCGCCTCTTCGGCGACCACCGGGGTTCCGGGCGCGATCGCCTCGAGCCCCGCCACGATCACCGCTTCGGCGGCCTCGTCGGCGGCGGTGACCGGCGAGCGGTCGGCCTTGGCGCGAACCTCGGTGCCGGCCGCGTAGTGCTCGAGGATCACGGCGCCCGCCCGCTCCGCCAGCCGGACCAGCGCATCGAGCGGCAGAGCGGCAGCCGCGCTCACCGCTGATGCACGAAGTGCTGCTCGACGTAGGCGACCAGGTCGTGCAGGCACTCCTCGACGTCCATCAGGTCGGTCCGCACCACCAGGTCCGGGACTTCCGGCGGCTCGTAGGGGCTGCTGATGCCCGTGAACTCCGCGATCTTGCCGGCCCGGGCCTTCTGGTAGAGGCCCTTGGGATCGCGCTGCTCGCATACCGCGAGCGACGCCTTGATGTGGATCTCGTGAAAGCTGAGGCCGCCCTCGCCGTTGCTCGCCAGCCGCTCGACGGCATGGCGGGCCCGCTCGCGGTCCGCGCGGTAGGGCGAGATGAACGAGCTGATGACGATCATGCCGGCATCGGCGAACAGCGCCGCGACCTCGCCGACCCGGCGGATGTTCTCGGCGCGGTCCTCGGGCGAGAAGCCGAGGTTGGCGTTGAGCCCGCCGCGGACGTTGTCGCCATCGAGCACGTAGACCTCGTAGCCCTTGGCGAACAGCCGCGCTTCCAGGGCGAGGGCGAGGGTCGACTTGCCGGCCCCGGACAGCCCGGTGAACCAGAGCACCCCGCCCTTGTGGCCGGAGCGGCCGGTCCGCGCCGCCCGCGAGACGCCGTGGCCGACGGCGGTGATGTTGGTCGAGCGCTGGGTGATCAGCTCGCGCTGGTCGGGATAGCCCTCCATCGAGATGATCCCGCCGGCGACCGGGATGTGGTCCTCGACCAGGACGAAGCGCCCGGTGATCGGGTCCTGCTCGTGCTCGTCGAGGGCGATCAGCCCGCGGGTCCGGAGCACGACCTCCGCGACCGCGTTGCGCTCGACCTCGCTCGCCTCGCGGGAGCCGAGATCGGAGGTGTCGATCACCCGCTCGATCGACTGGATCTGCGCGTCGGTCTCGGCGGTGTGGAGCTTGAGCCGGAGGCGGTCCCCCAGCCCGAGCGTCCGCCGGCCGAGCCAGAACAGGCGGCCGCGGAACACGTTGGTCTCGACCGGCAGGTCGTCCAGGTGGCTCATCACGTCGCCGCGCTCGACGAAGATCTGCTCGTCGAGTGTGATCCCGACCGACTGCCCGGCGTGGGCCTCACGCGGCGCCTCCGGCACGCTCCACGCCTCGATCGACCTGATCCGGCCGGTCCGGTTGGAGGGCGAGAACATCACCTCGTCGCCGACCCGGACCCGCCCCGCCTCGATCCGCCCGGCGATGATCCGCCGCGCGTCGAACTTGTAGACGTCCTGGACCGGCATCCTGAGCGGCCGGTCGACCGGGCGGTCGAGAGGCCGGAAGGCGTCGAGCGCCTCGAGCACGGTCGGGCCCTGGTGCCACGGCATGCGGCGGCTCGCGGTGGCGACGTTGTCGCCGTCGCGGGCGGAGATCGGGACGAAGCAGGTGGGGGCGATCCCCAGGCCTTCGAGATAGCCGCGGTAGGTCTCGACCACCTCGCCGAACCGCCCGGCGTCGAAGCCCACCAGGTCCATCTTGTTGACCAGGACCGCGACCTGGCGGACGCCCAGCAGGTGCAGCAGGTAGCCGTGCCGGCGCGACTGCTCGCGCACCCCCTCGTCGGCGTCGATCAGCAGCAGCGCGGCCTCGCTCATCGCCGCGCCGGTGATCATGTTCTTGAGGAATTCCTTGTGGCCCGGGGCGTCGATGATGACGTAGTCGCGCCCGCCGCTGGTGAAGCGGATCTGGGTGGTGTCGATGGTCACGCCCTGGTCGCGCTCCGCCTGCAGCGCGTCCATCAGGAACGCCCACTCGAACGGCATGCCGCGGCGCCGGCACATCGCCTCGATCGCCTCGAACTTGCCGTCGGGCAGGCTGCCGGTGTCGTGGATCAGGCGGCCGACCAGGGTCGACTTGCCGTGGTCGACGTGGCCGACGATGACGATCTTGAGCTGGGGCCGGCTGGACCGCGGCGCCATGCGCGCTCTCCTACATGTAGCCGTCGGCGCGCAGACGCTCGAACGCGTCCTCGGCCTCGTGGTCCATCGCCCGCCCCGAGCGCTCGGCGACCCGGGTGGTCTCGAGCTCCAGGATGATCTCGTCCAGGGTCGAGGCGGTGCTCGGCACCGGCGAGGTGATGTCCTGGTCGCCGAGCGAGCGGTAGCGCCGGCCGTCCCGGGCGAAGTACAGGTCGATCAAGGGGATGTTCTCGCGCTGGGTGTAGCGCCAGATGTCGACCTCGCTCCAGTGCAGCAGGGGGTGGACCCGGACGTGCGTCCCGGGCGGGAAGCTGGTCATGTACTGGTTCCAGAACTCGGGCGGCTGGTCCTTCAGGTTCCAGCGGTTGCCCTCGCCGCGCGGGCTGAAGTAGCGCTCCTTGGCCCGGGTGCCCTCTTCGTCGCGCCGGATCCCCGCGATCAGCCCCTGGAAGCCGTGCTTGGCCAGGGCGAGGTTCAGGCCCGCGGTCTTGCGCGCCGCCGAGCGGGCCGCGGGCGGGAGCGTCGGGTCCATCTCCTCGACCGGCGGGCACGGCTCGACCAGGAGGTTCAGGCCCCACTCCCGCGCGTAGTGCTCCCGGAAGTCGTACATCTCCTTGAACTTCTTCCCGGTGTCGACGTGCATCACCGGGAAGGGGACGTGGCCGAAGAAGGCCTTCCGGGTCAGCCACAGCACGACGTTGCTGTCCTTGCCGAGCGACCAGAGCACGGCGAGGTTGTCGAGCTTGGCGAACGCCTCGCGGAGGATGTAGACGCTCTCCGCTTCGAGCGTGTCCAGGTGGTCCATCGGCTGTCTTTCGGGGATCGCCACGCACAGGATCCGGCGCACGCGTTCCGAGCGCCGGCGCCGCTACATATCGAAGCCGGTGGCTCTACGTCAACCGGTGCGCCGGACGTGCCCGCCGAGCGGCCGTGGCGGAGGAGCCGTGGCAGAGGAAGAGCGCGCGGCCGCGCTCGCTGGTCAGGACCCGCTCGACGTCCTCGAAGCCGGCCGCCAGCAGGCGCTGCCGCTCCCGGTGCGCGCTGTCGTGACCTTCGTAGAGCACCAGCGGGCAGCGTGTCAGGAAGCGGAGCAGGCGGTCGGGCGCGGCCAGCCAGTTGAGGACGCTCAGCGCGACCACGACGTCCGGCTCGAACCCGTGGAGCAGGCGCTCCCACGGCTCGGGGCCGTCGAGATCGACCCGCGCGAGCATCGGGCGGACGCCGAGCGCTTTGGCCGCGAGCGCAGCCGCCTCGAGGATCGTCGGGTCGTGGTCGACCGCGAGTGCCGCGGCCGCGCCATGCTCGCGGAGCGCGAAGGTCGAGAACAGGGCGAGGTTGCAGCCGATCTCGAGCACGCGCCGGCCCTCCCAGTCGACCGCGCTTGCGATCGCCCGCCAGCGCGCGCCGAAGTCGCGCTCGCCTGGAAGATCCAGGTGGCCGACCTGGAGCCGGTGGTAGGCGACCGCGGCCCCGGGCGAGCTGGCATCCGAGCAGGCCGCGAGCACCCAGGCCTGCCGGAGCGCCGCCTCGTCCGCCGGGCCCTCGAGCGGCGGGATGGAAGGGCGGCTCCGGTGCAGACGGCGGAGCAGCGCCGGCGGCATCCGGTCGCGGAGCCAGCTGCAGACGATCTCGAGCAGGCCGAGGCGGGGCTCGTCGCCGCTCCGCCGGAGCGCCAGCAGCCCGTCGATCAGGCAGCGGAGCGGTGGCGCCCGGTCGGCACGCTCGAAGTCGACCAGGTGAAGCCCGCCGTCGGGCGCCAGGATCCAGTTCTCCATGCGCAGGTCGTTGTGGCGCACCCCGCGCCGCGCGAGCCGTAGCACGTGACGCGTGGCCTTGGCGAGCACCGCCGCGAGGCGACGGGGCGACAGGTCGACCAGGTCGAGACGCCGGCCGGCGATCGGCTCGAGGGTCAGCCGGGCATCGCCATCGCAGATCTCGAACGAGCGGACCCGCGGCAGTCCGGCGAGGCCGGCGAGCGGTGCGAGCGCGGCCTGCTCGCGGCGGAGCGCGCCAGGCTCGCCGATCTTGGTGAAGCCGTGCTCGTCGAGGAGGTAGCGCCGCCCGGCGTGACGCAGCGAGCGGCGCGGGCGGACGGCCCGTTCCGGCCCGGCGGCCGTCCACGTGGGTCGTGGCGGCTCGCCACGTCCCGCCCTGGGTCCGAGGTCGACCTGCATCCAGACGCTCCGCGATGACGACATCGCTGATCGGGTTTGAAATCGAATTCAATCTACAGTAGAAACATCTTCATGATCAATCTGTCGATCGTCACGGTCAACCGGAACGACGAAGCGGGGCTCACGCTCACCGCGGCGTCGGTCGCCCCGCTCGTCGGCCCCGAGGTCGAGTGGCTGGTGATCGACGGCGGCTCCAGCGATGGCTCGCCGGAGGTGATCAGTCGCTACCACAAGTTGATAGCGTACGCCCAGAGCCGGTCCGACGGCGGCGTCTACGACGCGATGAACCAGGGGCTCAGGCGCGCCCGCGGCCGCTTCGTCCTGTTCATGAACGCGGGCGACCGCTTCGCCGCCCCGGACGCGCTCGACCCTCTTCTTCCCCTGCTCGCTGCCGACGGCGCGCCCGATCTCCTGTTCGGCGGGGCGATCCTCGAGCTCCCCTGCGGCCGGCGGGTGGTCAGGGCGGCCCGCTCGCCGGACCGCTATCTGCGCTACGGCCTGCCCGCCTGCCATCAGGCGACCGTGTTCCGACGCGAGGCCCATCTCGAAGCCTTCTACGACCCCGCCTACCGGATCACCGCGGATTACGCCCTGGTCGCGCGCCTGCTCCGGAACGGGGCGACCTGGCGCTGCGTGGACGATCTGATCGCGATCCGCGCCTGCTCGCCCCGGAGCCTGTCCGAGCGTCGCTGGGCGCGCCGGATCCTGGAAGCGACCCGGGTCCAGAAGACCATCCTGGCGCTTCCCCCGCGCCAGCGGCTGCAGGGAGCGGCGCGCCTCGTGCTGTCCCATGTCGCCTATGTCGGGCTCCGGCACCTGAGCCGGTTGCAGCCCCGGCGCCTCGCGCTGCCGCGCCTGGACCTGTCGACCTTCAGAAGAAACTGGGGCGGGGGTGCCGCGGGCCCGCAGCGGAGGCGGATCGCGGCCGGCAGCTGAGCCATGGCGAGCGGCTTCCATGTTCCGACCGCACCGCGGCCGTCCGATCATGCCGATGTCCGGCGCGCGCGGAGCCTCAGCCTCGAGCCGCCGCTGGTCTGGCTCTGGCCCGCCTCGCTCGTCCTGGCGCAGCTGACCCTGGCGCGCAGTCCTGGCTTCGACCTCACGCTCGCGGTCGTGGCGTGCCACGCGCTCCAGCTCTACCTGATCGCCTTCGCCGGCTTCCGCCGCCCGTCCCGGGGGCAGCTGCTGGTGCTCCTGATCATCCTGCTGCAGGTGCTGATCGTGGGCGCCGGCAGCGCGGACCCCGACCAGTTCGCGCGCTCGCTGGCCCACCTCCTGAACCTCGCCCTGATGCTCCTGATCTGCGCCAACCTGAAGGTGCGCGACTGGCGGAGCGTGCGCCGCTCGATCGCGGTGGTCTGCGTCGGCGGGATGGTCGTGAGCGGGCTCGTCGCCGTCCAGTTCGTCGCCTTCAACCTGTACGACGACCTGAGCTATGCTCGCCTGCTCGGGCCGTGGAGCCCGACGCGGGCGCCGGGCCTCGCCGAGGTCTACGTGCCCCGGGGCGAGCCGCTGCTGCGCCGGCCGAACGGGCCGTTCAGCGAGCCCTCGATCGCCGGCTGGTTCCTGATCTTCACGGCCGCGGTGGCCCTCAGCAGCCGGTCGGTCCATCCCCGGCTGGCCGCCGCGACGGCGCTCGCGAGCGGGCTCGGCGCGCTCCTGACCCTCAGCCTGACCGGCATCCTCGGAATGGGCGTCCTGGTGCTCGCCTGGCTGCTCGTGATTCCCGGCGAGCGGCGCTTCAAGATGGTCGTGGTCGGGATCCTCGGCGCCTCTGCCCTCGCCGCGTGCTTCAGCGCGATCGGGCCGGCGCTGCTCGAGCGGGCGGGCGAGCTCGATCGTCCCGGCACGTCGATCCACGGCCGTTTCGTGGCCCCGCTCGAGGCGATCGCGAGGAGCCTCGGGGAAGCCCCCCTCGGCGCTCCGATCGGCCAGCTCGCCCCGGCGGCCGTAGGCAGCGACCTGGCCGCTTGGTTCGGCGGCCTCGACGCCAGCATGGACAACATGCTGTTCACCATCGTCCTGCACTTCGGCCTGCTCGGCGTGGTCATGAACCTCGCCTACCTGCTCGGGATGCTCCGGCTCCTGGTGCTCCGCCGCCACGTGGTCGGGCTGCTCATGCTCGCGGTGCTCATCATGCTCGCCACGACCGGGGCCGGCTGGGCGCACCAGTCGGTCCTGATGATCGGCTATGCGATCCTTCTCGGCCGCTACCTGCTCGCACGCGAGCGGAAGGCGCGCCCGAGAGCGGAGGAGCGGCCGGCGCCTACTCCGCCGCTTCGGCCGGAGCGTCGGCCCGCCGGAACCCCCGAAGCAGCTCTGCCTCGCGTCGCCTGGCTTCGGCCAGGTGCGCCTCCTTGACGTGCCCGAAGCCCCTGATCCGCTCGGGAATCCGGAGGATCTCGACCGCGAGCCCGTGGTTGTGCGGCGCGAGGCCTTCGAGCACCTCGTCGAGGCGCGCCTCGTACGCGTCGATCAGGCTCCGCTCGAGGCGGCGCTCGGGCTGGTAGCCGAAGACGTCGAAGCGGGTGCCCCGTAGCCCCTTCATCCGCGCCAGCAGGCGGAAGGCCCGGAAGATCCAGGGCCCGTAGGCCTTCTTCTTCAGCCGCCCCGTCGCCGGGTCGCGCTCCGCGAACAGCGGCGGGGCGAGGTGCACCTTGACCTTGCCGCCCGCCTCGAACTGCTCGGCGAGCCGCCGCTCGAAGGTGCCGTCGGTGTAGAGCCGCGCGACCTCGTACTCGTCCTTGTAGGCCATCAGCTTGAAGAGGTAGCGGGCGACGGCCTCCGTGAGCGCGGTCTGCCCCGGCGTCCGCTCGCGCTCGAGCGCGCGGGCGCGCGCCACGCGCTCGCGGTAGCGCGCGGCGTAGGCGGCGTCCTGATACTCCGTGAGGAAGGCGGCCCGGCGCTCGATCGCCTCGTCGAGGTCGCCCGAGAGGGCCCGGTGCGGCACCACCGCGCGCTTCGGCGTCGCCACCGCCTCGACCCTGCCGGGGTCGAGCACCCAAGTCCGGCCCCAGCGGAAGGCGCCCCGGTTCATGTCGACGGCGACGCGGTTGAGCTCGATCGCGCGCTCGATCGCTTCCGCCGACAGGGGGATCAGGCCCTTCTGATAGGCGACGCCGACCATGAACAGGTTGGTCGCGATCGAATCGCCCATGAGCGCGGAGGCGACCCGGCTGGCTTCGACGAAGTGGGCGCGCTCGCCGCCGAGCTCGCGGATCTGCCGCCGGATCCGCTCGCCGGGCAGGCTGAAGTCGGCGTTGCGGGTGAAGTCGCCGGTCATCGTCTCGTGGTCGTTGACCACGATGCCGCCGTCCGGCGCGAGGGTGCCGAGCGCCTCCCGACCGCCCGCGACCACGAGGTCGCAGCCGATCAGGAGCTTCGCGCCCCCGGGCGCGATCCGGACCGTGCGGATGTCGTCGGGTGTCGGCGCGAGGCGGAGATGGCTCAAGACCGCGCCGCCCTTCTGGGCGAGCCCGGTCATGTCGAGCCCCGCCGCCCCCTTGCCCTCGAGGTGCGCGGCCATGCCGAGCAGCGCGCCGATGGTCACGACTCCGGTCCCGCCGACGCCGCCGATCACGATGCCGAAGCTCCGCCCGAGCGGAACCTTGTCCGGCTCCGGCAGGTCGTGCGGCGCCGCGCCCGCGGCGCCCTCGACCGGTGCCGGCTTCCTGAGCTCCACCCCCTCGACCGTGACGAAGCTCGGGCAGAACCCCTTGAGGCAGGAGTAGTCCTTGTTGCACGAGCTCTGGTCGATCTGCCGCTTGCGTCCGAACTCGGTCTCGACCGGCACGATCGAGACGCAGTTCGACTGCACGCCGCAGTCGCCGCAGCCCTCGCAGACCATCTCGTTGATCAGCACCCGCTTCGCCGGGTCGACCATCAGGCCGCGCTTCCGGCGCCGCCGCTTCTCGGCCGCGCAGGTCTGGTCGTAGATCAGGACCGAGACCCCTTCGACCTCGCGCAGCTCCCGCTGCACCTCGTCGAGATCGTCGCGATGGCGGACCGTGGTGCCGGGCGCGAACGCGGCGACGAGGGGATACTTGTCCGGCTCGTCGCTGACCACGATCACCCGCCGCGCGCCCTCGGCGGCGACCTGGCGGCTGATCCGCCCGACGTCGAGCTGGCCGGTCTCCATCTTCTGGCCGCCGGTCATGGCGACCGCGTCGTTGTAGAGGATCTTGAAGGTGATGTTGACGCCGGCCGCGATCGCGGCCCGGATCGGCAGGCTGCCCGAGTGGTAGTAGGTGCCGTCGCCGACGTTCTGGAAGACGTGGCTCCGGGTCGAGAACGGCGCCTCGCCGATCCAGTTGGCGCCTTCGCCGCCCATCTGGGTGAAGCCCGCCGTGTCCCGGTCCATCCACTGCGCCATGTAGTGGCAGCCGATCCCGGCCTTGGCGACGCTGCCCTCGGGCACCCGGGTCGAGGTGTTGTGCGGGCAGCCGGAGCAGAAGTAGGGCAGGCGCTGGGCGGGCGTCTGGATCGCCGCCTCGCGGACGTGCCGGCCGCGGAGGTCCTGGAGGCGGGCCGCGACCTCGTCGTTCCGGTCGAGCTTGAGGATCCGCTCGGCGAGCGCGACCGCGATCTGGTTGCTGGACAGCGCGCCATTGGACGGGAACAGCCACGCCCCGCTCTGATCCCGCTTGCCCTCGATCACCGGCGCCTCGGCGCGACCGTAGAGCGCTTCCCTGAGCTGCTGCTCGATCAGCCCGCGTTTCTCCTCGACCACGACGATCCGTTCCAGGCCGCGGGCGAAGGCGTCGATGCTGCTGCCGTCGAGCGGCCAGGTCAGGCCGAGCTTCAGGATCCGGAGCCCGAGCGCGCGGCCACGCGCGGCGTCGATCCCGAGGTCGTCGAGCGCCTGGCGGAGGTCGAGGTGGGACTTGCCGGTCGAGACGATGCCGAGCCGGGCGTCCGGGCTGTCCACGATCAGCCGGTCGAAGCGGTTGGCGCGGGCGAAGGCCCGGACCGCGTCCAGCTTGTGCAGGTGCAGGCGCGCCTCCTGCTCGAGCGGATGGTCCGGCCAGCGGATGTTGAGGCCGCCCGGCGGCAGCTCGTGGTCGTCCGGGATCCGGACCGGCTGCGCCTCCGGATCGAGCTCGATGGAGGCCGCAGTGTTGACCGTGTCGTGGACGCACTTCAGCCCGACCCAGCAGCCGGAATAACGGGACAGCGCGAAGCCGAGCAGGCCAAGCTCGATCAGCTCGCGCACCCCCGACGGGTTCAGGATCGGGATCATCGCGTCCACCATCGCGAACTCGCTCTGGTGCGCGGTGGTCGAGCTCTCGCAGGTGTGGTCGTCGCCCATCAGCGCGAGCACCCCGCCGAGTGGCGCGGTCCCGGCGAGGTTGGCATGACGGAACACGTCCCCGGTGCGATCGACGCCCGGACCCTTGCCGTACCAGATCCCGAACACGCCGTCGTACCTGCCCTCGCCGTGCAGGTTTGCCTGCTGGGTCCCCCAGAGCGCGGTCGCGGCGAGGTCCTCGTTGACCCCCGGCTGCGCGATCACGTGGTGGGGCTCCAGGAAGCGCCGGGCCGCGGCCAGCTGCTGGTCGTAGCCGCCGAGCGGCGAGCCGCGGTAGCCGGTGACGTAGCCGGCGGTGCGATGCCCGGCGCGGGCGTCCCGCTCCTGCTGCAGCATGGGCAGGCGGACCAGCGCCTGGATGCCGGTCAGATAGATCCGGCCGTCCGGCTTCGTGTACTTGTCGTCGAGGGTGACGTCGGCCAGCGCCATCAGGGTCCTCCAGACGGCCCGGCGTGCGGGGCCACGTCCGTGCCTGCTGCCTGAGTTAGAGGCTAGCAGCGCCGGTGCCAGGGGTCGAGAACACGCGCCCACCGCCGCGCGCCCGGGTGGGGCGGACGCATGGCCGGGCGGCGCCACCCGCCAGGGCGCGGCCGCCGGCTCGTCCGGAGCGCAGATCGCTCCGCCCCGCGTCATCCCGGGTCAGTATCCCACCAGTCGAGGCAGTCGACGAAGCCGGACCAGGACCTGCAGCGCCGGTCATCCAGCCTGGCTGGATCTGCCCTCGCCCAGTATCGACGGACCAGGCAAAGACGCGGCCCGGCATTTCACCCGCGGTCGCGGCCCGCTGCCCCATGGTACCGCATCGCGACGTGCAACGACCGCCGGCGTCGCCTCTCCCTCGTCAGAGTTGAGGGAAACGATTAATGTCCTTAATCTTAATGGAACCATGTTTTACTTGATTCGTTGCAACTGCAGAGGCATGCTTTGTCGAACGTCTGGCTGAACGAGAAACCGGGGTGATGGTGAAGAGGATCTGCCTGATCATGGCGCTCAGTCTGCCGGGTCTGCTGGGCGCCAGGATGGCATCGGCCGACGGGTCCGCCATGGTGCTCTGGGACCGGCACGTCGCGCGGTCGATGAACGAGGCGCTGCTCAGCGACGACAACTGCCGCTACGGGCCGTACCGTCTGTACCGGCAGACCTGTGTCGGCAACGAACTCAACATCAGCCTCGAGCGCCAGGAGCGCTACGACACGCTCCTCGACGAGATCGCGGTGATGGTCCACCGCTACCGCGACCTGAACCTGAAGCGGGACATCCGGCCCGGCACCCGGGTCAGGCTCAAGGCGAGGCTGTCCAACATCTACAAGCAGGAGGCCGAGGTCCGGCTGTCGCTCCGGGT